>JAJFIL010000240.1 GCA_021774965.1 Alphaproteobacteria bacterium | reverse complement strand
ATGGGGATATGGAGTTTCTCAACCACAAATGGATGGCATACGTCTGTGGGCCCTTTGAGATCACCGTGCGTTTCCATGAGCCGGTAAAACCAAGCGCATTTGCCTCCCGGCGAGATCTGGCGAAATGGTGCGAAACAGCGGTGCGTCTGGGGCTGGATCACGATCGGGATGGCCGGGCAGGGGCTCCGGAGTTGCCGCCCAAAAAATTACCAAAAGCTCCCATAAAGACCCAAAAGGCAGGGCAAACCCTTGCCGCGGAATAGGGCCTTCCTTGCGGGGAATAGGTTTTTGAGGCCCTTGAATACTCAGCCCCTTGTAACCATTACTATATTCGCGCATATAGTCGCGCCCCGATTGAGGCTATAGTGGACCTTGAGGGTACCCGAGCAAGGGTGTGAGCAGCGGAGCGCCGATTGGCGAAAAAGCTTTATATCAAGACCTACGGATGTCAGATGAACGTCTATGACTCAGACCGCATGTCTGATGTCTTGACGCCGCTGGGCTATGAGCTTGCGCCTGATCCTGAGGGCGCGGACATGGTGATCCTGAACACCTGCCACATCCGCGAAAAAGCCGCCGAGAAGGTCTATTCCGAACTGGGACGCATCCGCGAGCTCAAAGCTGCCAAGGCAGCCCAGGGAAATGGCGCGATGGTTGTGGCTGTTGCAGGCTGTGTGGCCCAGGCCGAAGGCGAAGAGATGATCGCCCGCGCACCGGTGGTGGATATGGTCTTTGGGCCGCAATCCTATCATCGCCTACCAGAGATGATCGCAAAGCTCGAAGGTGGCGCGAAACATGTTCTGGATACGGACTTTCCGGTAGAAGATAAATTCGATGCCCTGCCAAAGGTGGCGCGCAAGGCTTCGCCAGCAGCGTTTCTTACGGTCCAGGAAGGGTGCGACAAGTTTTGCACTTTCTGCGTGGTGCCTTATACGCGCGGCGCGGAGTTCTCACGCCCCGTGGCAAAAATCATGGCCGAAGCGCAAAAGATGGTGGCAAATGGCACCCGCGAAATCACGCTGCTGGGCCAGAACGTAAATGCCTTTCATGGCGCGGATGAAAGCGGCCAGTCTCAAGGCCTGGGGCAGCTTATCACTCTTTTGGCAGAGCTCGACGGGCTGGAACGCATTCGCTATATGACGTCTCATCCCCGCGACATGGATGACGCATTAATCGCAGCTCATGGAAACGTGCAAAAGCTGATGCCATATTTGCATTTGCCGGTGCAATCAGGATCCGACAAAATTCTCAAAGCCATGAACCGTCAGCATACGGGCGAGGAGTATCAAAAATTGGTCGCCCGCATTCGTGGCGTACGCAATGATCTGGCCTTGTCGTCTGATTTCATTGTGGGTTTTCCCGGCGAGACGGATCAGGACTTTGAAGACACGATGCAGCTGATCCGCGACGTGAAATATGCCCAAGCGTTTTCATTCAAATACTCGCCACGCCCCGGAACGCCCGGCGCGGATATGAAAGATCAAGTGCCTGAGGACGTAAAATCTGAACGCCTGCAACGGCTGCAAGCCCTTGTGAACGAGCAGGCTGCTGATTTCCACGGCTCCATGGCGGGTCAGGAAATGGACATCCTGTTTGAAAAGCCCGGGCGTCATGACGGTCAATTGATCGGGCGTAGCCCTTATCTGCAGCCGGTCCATGTGATGGCACCAGATCATCTCATTGGGCAAATAGCGCGTGTACGGATTACTACAAAATCGACGAACTCCCTTGGGGGTGAGCTTGTTGGTGCGCGAGAGGTTGCATGAGCGATATTGTCCGTACCCATCAGTTTGAAACCAGTCATCATTTGGCGGCCTTATTCGGCAACAATGATCGCCACCTGGCGCAGATCGAACAAGCGTTGGATGTACATCTTTCTCCGCGTGGCACCTCAGTTGCCATGAAGGGGGAGGGCGATAGCGTTGATGTGGCGGAACTTGTTCTGGTCGCCCTGCATGATCGTCTGAGCGCCGGTAACGAGGTAACGCCTGGAGATGTGGACGGCGCCTTGCGCCTTGCCCTTGGCGGTGTGTCGCTGGGTGAGCATGATATGGATCGCGATATGCGTATCCAGACGCAAAAGCGGACCATCTCCCCGCGCTCGCCCATGCAGGCAAAATACATTGCCGCGATCCGGAATAATGAGCTGGTCTTCGGCCTTGGCCCGGCGGGGACGGGCAAGACTTATCTTGCCGCCGCCATGGGCGTTTCCATGATGCTGGAAGGTAAAGTGGACCGCATCATTCTCTCTCGCCCTGCTGTTGAAGCCGGTGAGCGTTTGGGCTTTTTGCCCGGTGATTTGCGGGAAAAGGTCGATCCTTATTTGCGCCCACTTTATGATGCCTTGTTTGACACAATGATCGGCGAGCAGGTCACCAAGCTTCTGGAAAGTGGCGAGATTGAAGTTGCCCCGCTGGCGTTCATGCGAGGGCGAACGCTTTCGAACGCCTTTGTCATTCTGGATGAAGCGCAGAACGCGACGTCGACCCAGATGAAGATGTTTTTAACGCGCCTTGGGGAAAATTCCCGCATGGTTATAACAGGCGACCCCAGCCAAGTTGACCTGCCCAAGGGGGTGACCTCTGGCCTTGTGGAGGCCTCTGGTATCCTCCGCGGTGTGCAGGGAGTTGAGCTTGCCCGGTTCTCCGACGTGGATGTGGTGCGCCACCCCCTCGTCACGCGGATCGTAAGGGCGTATAACAAAGCTGAAGGAGGCGCTGATAATCAGCGCGATAGCGATGCCTAATTTTGATGTTCAGGTCGTATCAGAAGCCTGGAAAAATGAAGATGATGACCCTCTAGGCGACCCGTTGAGTATGACGCGCCGTATTGTCGGCGCGATCAATCTCAAACTTAACGGCGCCTTGGCCGGGCGCGAGCTGTCTTTGCGGTTTGCAGATGACAGCGAAGTTCAAGCCCTCAACCTTCAATTCCGCGAGCAAGACAAAGCCACCAATGTGCTTTCTTTCCCTGCGACGCCGGTTCCGGGGCAGGACGAAGCACCTTTGGGCGACATCATTCTTGCCCATGAGACGGTGGCGATAGAAGCGCTGGAGCAAAACAAGACTTTTACCAACCACAGCCAACATCTGATCCTTCACGGCATATTGCATCTTCTGGGGTATGATCACGATACGGATGAAAAAGCAGCTCAGATGGAAACTCTGGAGCGTGAAGTTTTGGCCTCGCTGGATATTGATGATCCTTACAAGGAAGTGTCGGGCACTCAAGGTTCGGAGGCAGCTCATGTCTCTTAATGGAAACGGGAACGGCAGTAGCAACGGTAACGGCAGCGGTAACGGAAATGGAAATGGCCTTAATGGCCAGGCCCGCCCCAAAGGCCTGTTTGCATCGCTCTTTGGGCTATTTGGTGCCAAGCAGGACCAAGCCCCCGAACAGGCCGAAGCTTCCCTGCAAAAAGACCTTGAAGAAGTTATCGGCGAACACGAAGGCACTACAGCTGCCTTCGGGCAAATCCAACGGGAGATCCTGGCCAAGCTGGTGGAATTTGGCCGCCTGCGCGTAGATGATGTGATGGTGCCCCGCGCCGATGTGATCGCCCTGGATATTGAAACGCCTTTCGATGAAGCGCTGAGCGTGTTCCGGGATGCGGCTCACTCACGCCTGCCCGTCTATCGCGGCAATCTGGATGACCCTGCGGGCATGGTTCACATCAAGGACATGATGGCGGTCCTGGCCGAACCTGTGCGCGACGGTAAAAAGGCCCGGTCTCTGCCGGGGCTGGCTCAGCTGCAACGGGATGTCTTGTGGGTGCCTCCTTCCATGCCCGTCTCTGATCTTTTGGTGAAGATGCAGGCCACCCACATCCACATGGCTCTGGTGATCGATGAATATGGCGGCACCGATGGGCTGCTCACCATTGAAGACCTGGTGGAGGAAATCGTCGGTGAGATCGAGGATGAACACGATATCGATACCTCGCCGCGGCTGATTTCCGTGCCCGATGGGTCCTATTTGGTGGACGCCCGCCTGGAAATACCGGAATTTGAGGAAAAGACAGGCCTCGACCTCACCCCTGATGACTGGGAAGAGGACGTGGACACGCTGGGCGGGTTGGTGTTTGCTCTGCTGGGGCGTGTCCCACAGCGGGGCGAGGTCGTGCGCCACCCTGGTGGGGTAGAGCTACAGGTGGTGGATGCGGACCCAAGACGGGTCAAACGCTTGAGGGTTTTACCCCAAGGCGAACAGCGCAAACGGGGTGTTGATGGGTCAGGACAAAAAGAAAAACCCGCCGAAGGGAAGCCCCAGAACGCGAGTTCCCGAAAACCAGACTGATAGTGCTGGCGAGGTAGATCCAAAGGCCGAGGCAGATGGCGCAGATGCCAAGACCTCGAATGGCAAGACGCCTGATTCAAAAATATCAGAAACTAAGACGGACGATCCTTCTGCCAAAGCAGGCAACGCGCCTCAATCGGAAAGTGGAGGTGTTACTGCCTCAGTTGAGCCGCAGGGCCCACCGCCTCAGGTGCGTCCGGGAGAGCTGGCAAGTGTTTTCGGCGTTATCGGAACGCCGCCATTGGTGCTGACCAAACGCGCGGCTTCTGCGGATGGTCCGGTCGAAGTAACTGCCGGCGGCATGGCGGCGCAAACGGGCAGCGGGCGCGGCACGGCGTTTCAGCTTGCTGGACGCCGGGTGCGTTTGAAGGTTAGCGCGCTCAGCGGCATCACGCGGTATATTTTAGCAGCCCTGGCAGGTCTTTGTGCAGGCCTGAGCATGGCACCGTTTCATGTCTTGCCATTGCTGCCAGTGGCTTTTGTGGCGTTGATCTGGCTGTTGGACGGGGCAAGCGCTGGTGGCCGCGGTGCGCGCCAGGCCTTTGCCACAGGCTGGTTCTTTGGATTTACCTATTTCCTCTCCACGCTTTATTGGATCGCCTATCCATTTTATGTGGATGCGGAAACCTATGCCTGGATGACGCCTTTTGCGGTTACCGCCATGCCTGCGGGTCTCGCTCTGTTCACCGGCGGTGCATTGGTTTTGGCAAAGGCTCTGTGGCAGCCGGGGGTCATGCGCATCGCTGTCTTTACCAGCGCTTTTGTGGGCTTTGAGATGCTCCGCGGCACCATTCTGACAGGATTTCCATGGAACCTTTCGGGCTATGCCTGGGGCGGCATGCCGGAAATGCTGCAGGCCACATCCGTGGTCGGTATCTATGGGCTTTGTTTTCTTACCGTTCTTGCTGCTGCCAGCCCGGCCATGCTTTTTGGGCACCCCCGGGAAAGATCAAACTGGCGCTGGCCGTTCTTCGCGGCGGTTCTCTTAGCAGGCATCTGGGCATCAGGGGCCATGCGCTTGGCTGAAGCCCCTCAAGGTCCGGGCAGCTACGTGGCGGGGGTGAACTTGCGCATTGTTCAGCCCAATATTCCGCAAGCGGACAAATGGATTCCGGAAAACCGCCAGTTCATCTGGAGCAGATTATTGGAGCGCACAGCTGCCCCCAGCAGTGCGCCCATCACCCATGTTATCTGGCCCGAAAGTGCCGTGCCTTTTTTGTTGGCCAATGATGCCTCCCAGCGAGCAACAGCCGGCGGCGCGATGGATCCAAATGCGGTTCTGATCACTGGCGCGGTGCGCCGCGAGCGAGAGCCGGGCGGACGCTATAAGTTCTTCAATTCACTGCATGTAATGGACGCAAGCGGCGAAATCATCGGCACCTATGTCAAACATCATCTGGTGCCCTTTGGAGAATATCTGCCTTTCCGAACTCTTTTGTCCGGCCTGGGCTTTGAGGCTTTGGCCAATCAGCGGGGGGATTATCAAGAAGGGCCGGGTCCTCGCACGCTTTCTGTTCCTGGTGCGCCCGACATGGGACCCTTGGTGTGCTATGAGGCTATCTTCCCCGGGAACATTGTCGATAGTCGCCGCCGTCCTGGCTGGCTGGTCAATGTCACAGATGATAGCTGGTTTGGAGACTCAAGCGGGCCGCACCAACATCTCGGCATGGCTCAGGTCCGCGCTATTGAAGAAGGCCTGCCGCTTATTCGCTCTGCAAACACGGGCATGTCTGCTGTCATTGATCCCTTTGGCCGCATCCTGGAGCGCCTGGCACTCAACGAGGATGGAGTGATAGATTCGCCCCTTCCACAGGCTGCCCCGCCAACTTTGTACAGTTACCTGAGAAACTGGCCAATACTATCTATGATTGTTTTGATCTTGTTGCTGGGCCGTGTTTCCAGGCGGAAAGCACTCAAAAACACAACCTAATCAGTCGCTTTTGTTTGTAAGTTGCACAAATTTAGTTGCGTTACACGCAGCAAAACAGCAATTTTTTTATCAAGGTGCCATCGATAACCATGGAAAGTTGTGCCCTATACATTTGGCTTGTGAATCTGCCTTTGGATTCTGGCAATCGCGGTGATGTGTGAGTTGTGTAGTGAAAACAAGGTTGTGCAATTAGGGAGAAATCGTATATAGTCTCCGTAGTTGTAGTGTAATCCATTAAATTGGACGTGAGGCTTGGTTGTGATTGACGCTGAGCTAACTACTTCAACGTAGTTGCCATGGGGACCCGCATACCCCATTGAGGCGACGTACCATTACAATTGCTATTGGAGTGATCTCTTGAACAAGAAGAAGCCAAACCCAATCGACATACATGTCGGCAGTCGTGTTCGACTTCGCCGGATGCTGGTTGGAATGAGCCAGGAAAAGCTTGGTGAAAAGCTCGGACTGACCTTTCAACAAGTACAGAAGTATGAAAAAGGCACCAACCGTATTGGCGCCAGCCGCCTTTATCAGATCGCGAATATTCTGGGCGTTGAAGTCCAGTTCTTTTTCGAAGATATGCCTGGTGAAGTGCTGAAATCCCTACCGACCCAACCAGAGGGTGGTTTCAAGGAAGCTGATAACGCACCTTTCGTGATGGACTTCGTGTCCAGCTCTGAAGGTCTGCAGCTCAACCGCCACTATTCTGAAATTGACAATCCTACTGTTCGCAAGCGCGTACTTGATCTCATCAAGTCTCTCTCAGAGGAATAGTCAGGTCAAACGATAGGCGCGCAAGAGATTGCGCGTCTTCGTTACTTGGGGTGTTCCTATTCACTTGACCCGGCCCGGTTATATTTGCCACAACGCGCTGATCCTTTTTGTGCGTGGGGATTGGCGATTGCCCGAATTTGGTTGGGATTTTTCTCTCCGCGCTATATATCCGCAGCGAGCCTCTGCGGCCTTCTCTTTAAGAGGGCCTTGAGACCCCTAATCTTCGAGCCCCGGGAGAATACCTTATGGAGCGGTCCAACTACATTTTTACCAGCGAAAGCGTGTCCGAAGGTCATCCGGACAAGGTATGCGACCGTATCTCGGATGCTGTTGTGGACACCTACCTTGGCGCCATGCCTGAAGCGCGTGTCGCCGTGGAAACACTTGTGACCACCAACCGCATTGTCTTGGCGGGCGAAGTGCGCGGACCCGACAGCATCACCAATGATCATCTCGAAGAGGTGGCGCGCAGCGCAGTGAAAAGCATCGGCTATGAGCAAGACGGCTTTCATTGGAAAAACGCCGAAGTTTCCGTTTACGTCCACTCCCAGTCTGCAGACATTGCTGTGGGCGTGGATGCTGCGGGCAACAAGGACGAAGGCGCCGGTGATCAGGGCATCATGTTTGGCTATGCCTGCACCGAAACCGACGAGCTCATGCCAGCGCCGATCCATTATTCCCACCGCATTTTGCAGTCACTGGCCGAAGCCCGTCATTCCGGCGCACAGCCAGGGCTTGGCCCGGATTCAAAAAGCCAGGTCAGCTTGGCCTATGAAAACGGCAAGCCTGTTCGCGCAACTTCTGTGGTGGTCTCTTCTCAGCACGCGGAAAACCTCAGCACCGAAGAGGTGCGAGAAATTGTTCGCCCGCACGTCGTCGATGTTCTACCTGAAGGCTGGATGTGCGATGAGGCCGAGTTCTATGTGAACCCAACAGGCAAGTTCGTCATTGGTGGCCCGGATGGGGACGCAGGCCTTACCGGACGCAAGATCATCGTGGATACCTATGGCGGGGCTGCCCCTCACGGCGGCGGCGCGTTCTCCGGCAAGGACCCCACGAAAGTCGACCGGTCCGCTGCCTATGCTGCGCGCTATCTGGCAAAGAACGTGGTGGCCGCAGGGCTTGCTTCCCGCTGCACCATTCAGCTGGCCTATGCCATCGGTGTTTCAAAGCCTCTGTCGATTTATGCCGATTGCCACGGCACCGAAGAAGTAGATATCGCGCGGCTTGAAAAAGCACTGCCGGAAGTGATGGACCTGTCTCCTCGCGGCATTCGTGAACACCTAAACCTCAGCCGTCCTATCTATGCGCGCACTGCGGCCTATGGCCATTTTGGTCGCGCACCAGAGAGCGATGGCGGTTTTTCCTGGGAAAAGCGGGACCTTGTCGACGCCCTCAAATCCCAGCTCTCCTGATCCAAAAGGAGATACGCCCGATGGGCTGCGGCGTCTTTACGGGCGCCGGCAGGCCTTTGCCTTGCGCGCGCGCCAAGAAGAGTTGGTCAAAGATCTTCTGCCCAAGCTGGAAATATCTGTGCCGGAAGAAGGCGCATTTGATCCAGCAACTCTTTTTCCTGACGCCAAAGAAGTCTGGCTGGAAATCGGCTTTGGGGGCGGTGAGCATCTAGCCTGGCAGGCCAGCGCCAATCCGGACATTGGCATGATCGGCTGTGAGCCCTTCATCAATGGCTACGCCAAATTGCTCAGCAAAATCGACGAGCAGGGTCAGGAGAATATCCGCATCCTGCCTGCCGATGCCCGGCCCTTATTGGAGGCGCTGCCGGAAGCCTCCATCGCCCGGGCTTTCCTGTTATTCCCTGACCCCTGGCCTAAATCCCGCCACCACAAACGGCGCTTTGTGCAGAAGGCCACGTTGGATCAGCTGGCCCGGGTGCTTAAAGACGGGGCGGAATTCCGCGTGGCCTCAGATATTCCAGGCTATGTGGCCTGGACGCTGGAGCGGGTGATGCCGCATCCGGATTTTGTCTGGACGGCGGAAGGGCCGGATGACTGGAACATTCGGGGAGATGACTGGGCTCCTACGCGGTATGAGCAAAAGGCCATCAAAGCAGGCCGGGTTCCGGCCTATCTGAAATTCAAACGCCTGCCGCGCGAGATCTAAAACCCTCTCAAATAAAACCCTTGGAAAATGGGATCGTTGGGGGTAAGTTCCCGGCCATCGGGCCTCAGGGTCTGGTATCGATTTCACGATCGATGGCACTTTTCAGTTGTTGATGGCGCAGAGTTCGCGCCTCACTGGAAGTCGCCGCCCTCCTTACATTGTTGATTTAAAGAGGCCGGCGGCACCTGCAGCTGGCTTTTTGCTATGGATCGAACAGACACGGAATGAAAAGTAACGTGACGGCAGACATTATCATCGGCGAAGCGCCCGAAGCGGCGCGCCTGCGGGAACTTTTGGACCCGACGGCAACGGACATGGGCTTTGTGCTCGTGCGCCTTCGCTATTTGGGCAGCGAGGGCCGTCGCACCTTGCAGATTATGGCTGAACGGCCTGATGGCACTATGGATGTGGGCGGCTGCGCTGATCTTTCGCGCGCCCTGTCTGCTGTGCTGGACGTAGAGGACCCTATTTCCGGGGCTTATGACTTGGAAGTTTCCTCCCCCGGCATCGATCGTCCTTTATCGCGCCTTGCGGATTTCGAGCGCTATGCCGGTTTTGAGGTTAAACTCGAAGCCAAAGGCTTGATCGATGGCCGCAAACGGTTTCGCGGCATCCTCGAAGGCGTGCAGGACGGAGAGGTGCTGTTGCGGCTTAAACTCGATGGCCAAAGCGAAGAACAGATTTTGGGCTTTGAGCCCGGGCTTATTTCCACGGCGAAAATTGTCATGACGGATGATCTCCTCCGTCAGGCAAGCGAAGCCAGGGAAGCGAACTTGAATTCAACCGAAGAAGAGGCTGTGGAAGTTATCGCAGCTGACAAATTAAACTCATCCGACGGATAATTACGGAGCAAAAATATGGCAACGCCTGCCGTTAGTGCCAACAAGCTGGAACTTCTGCAAATCGCTGATGCGGTTGCGCGGGAAAAATCGATCGATAAACAGATCGTGGTCGAAGCTCTTGAAGACGCTATTCAAAAAGCGGCTCGTTCCCGCTATGGCGCGGAAAATGAGATCTCCGCCAAGATTGATCAGCAAACCGGCGAGATCCGTCTTGCCCGGCACCTGCACGTAGTTGAAGAGGTGGAAAACGACGCCACTGAAGTCACCCTGGCAGAAGCGCAGGCGAAAAACGAAGCGGCAGTCGTCGGCGATATTATTGCCGAAACTCTGCCGCCCATGGATTTCGGGCGCATCGCGGCCCAAACCGCCAAACAGGTTATCGTGCAAAAGGTGCGTGATGCTGAACGCGAACGTCAGCATGAAGAGTATCAAAGCCGCATTGGCGAAGTTGCCCATGGCATCGTCAAGCGCGTGGAATATGGAAATGTGATCGTGGATATGTCCCGCGCTGAAGCCATCGTCCGTCGTGACGAAGTGCTGCCGCGGGAAAGCTTCCGCAACGGTGATCGCATTCGCGCCTATATCTATGACGTGCGCCGGGAAGTGCGCGGGCCGCAGATTTTCCTCTCCCGCACTCATCCTCAGTTCATGTCAAAATTGTTTGCTCAGGAAGTGCCGGAAATCTATGACGGCATTATTGAAATCCGTGCTGTGGCGCGGGATCCGGGCAGCCGGGCCAAGATCGCCGTGATCTCCAATGACAATTCCATTGACCCTGTGGGCGCTTGCGTCGGCATGCGCGGCAGCCGGGTTCAGGCCGTTGTGCAGGAACTTCAGGGCGAACGGATCGACATCATTCCATGGTCACCTGATCCAGCAACCTTCATCGTCAACGCCTTGGCCCCTGCAGAAGTGGCTAAAGTGGTTCTGGACGAAGATGCTCAGCGCATCGAAGTTGTGGTGCCGGACGAGCAACTGTCCCTGGCCATTGGCCGTCGCGGCCAGAACGTGCGTCTTGCCTCCCAGCTGACCGGCTGGCAGATCGACATTCTGACCGAGGAAGAAGAAAGCGAACGCCGTCAAAAAGAATTCGCAGCGCGCACGGATCTCTTTATCTCCACCCTGGATGTGGACGAAGTGGTCGCACAGCTGCTGGTCTCTGAAGGCTTTACCGAGCTTGACGAAGTGGCCTACGTGGAATTGCCTGAGCTTGCGAGTATTGAAGGCTTTGATGACGATACGGCTCAGGAACTGCAAACCCGGGCTCGCGAACACATCGAAACCAAAAACGCAGCAATGGAAGCACGTCGCCAGGAACTTGGCGTTAGTGACGACCTTGCTGGCATCGAAGGCATCACGCTGGATATGTTGGTGGCCATGGGCGAGAACGAGGTGAAAACCATCGAAGATCTCGCAGGCTGCGCCACGGACGATCTTTGCGGTTACTGGGAAACCGTTGACGGCGAACGCACGCGCGAAGCTGGCATCCTGGAAGCATTTGACATAACACCCGAGGAAGCCAATGACCTGATCATGTGGGCTCGGGTGACCGTTGGCTGGATCGAGGATCCTGCCGAAGAGGAAGAAGAAGCTGCCGAGGAAGGCGAAAAAGCAGAAGGCGATGACGCCTAAGGAGACGACACATAAGGACCCGTCACCGCGGACCCGGCGCTGTATCGCCAGTTATGAGACTCTGCCCGAAGAAGCGCTAATCCGCTTTGTGGCAGATCCCGAAGGCGAGGTGGTCGCGGACCTTGCCCACAAATTGCCCGGTCGGGGCATGTGGGTGAAAGCGGACCGGGAACTGGTGACTAAAGCGGCCACAAAGGGACTTTTTGCCCGGGCGGCCAAGGCACCGGTCAAGGCGGCCCCGGATTTGGCCGACAGGCTTCAGGGCCAGCTTATGGAGCGCGTTCGCTCCGGGCTTGGCCTGGCAGCAAAGGCAGGGGCCCTTGTTGTTGGGTTTGAAAAGGTCCGAGAAGCCTTACGGGTCAAGGGCTTGGCGGTTTTGGTGGAAGCCAGCGATGGCGCCGCAGATGGTCGAGACAAGGTTTTTGCGCTGGCTCACGGGCTTGGCGCGCGGCCCTTAATATTGGGCTGTTTTGAAGGAGAAGAATTGGGTTTGGCATTGGGACGCTCAAATGTGATACATGCAGCGCTCACCACCGGCCCCATGGCAGATAGACTGCGGGTCGACGTGGATCGGCTGTCTGGATTTTGTCCTTTGGTGCCTGCTGATTGGCGGGTACCGGGGGCATCTGATGGAGCCTCGGATGAGGCACAAGATGAAGATGGGCTGCAGTCCGACGCAGCCAAATGATTATGTTCCACCAAAGAGGTCTTTGGTGATGAGTTAAGAAGCGACGAAGCGCGAAAGGTTCGCATGAGCGAAAGTAACGATACGGGCGACAAGACATCCGGACGCCGACCTCTGACATTAAAATCAGGGGGTGGTTCTGGAACTGTGAAGCAAAGCTTCTCCCATGGCCGCACCAAGGCTGTTGTCGTCGAGAAAAAGCGCAAGCGCATTGTCGCGCCTAAGACCGCTGCCCAGAAGGTCAAAGAAGCTGAAGCTGCGGCTAAGGCCGAAGTTGACGCGGCAGCCGCTAAGGCTGCGGAGGCTGCTGTCCCGAAAAAACCGGCGCCAGCTCCAGTTGATCCTGCGGTTGCCGCAAGCTTGCAGAACCTGACCCCGGAAGAACGGGAAAAGCGCCTTGCAGCTTTGGCAGGCGCACAGGTGCGCGCCGCTGAAGAAAAGGCTGCTGAAGAAAAAGAAGCCCTTCGCCGTGCTGAGGATGACAATCGTCTGAAAGAAGAGCGCGAAGCGGCCAAAGTCCGCGAAGTCGAAGACGCGGCGGTTCAAGAAAAAGAAGCCGAAGCCAAGATCAAGGCTGAAGCGGAAGCCGCTCGCGCCCTCGAAGAGGAAGAAGCACGTAAAGCCAAGGCTGAAGACGGCGGCGCGAAGACCGCCCGCAGCAAAGCTGAAGCTGATGAGAAAGACAAGGAAAAGGCTGCGCGCGCACGTCGCGCCAAGGCCGAACCTGAAAAACCTTCTCGCAATAAGAATGACAATCGCCGTCGCTCTGGCAAGCTGACAATCTCGCGCGCTCTGAATGATGACGATCGGGATCGCGCGCCGTCAATTGCTGCGCGGCGCAGGCGTTTGCAAAAACAAAAACTAAAGGCCAAAGGGGGCGGGGCCGAAGCACCGCAACACATCACCCGTGAAGTGGTGATCCCTGAAGCCATTACCGTGCAAGAGCTGGCCAACCGTATGGCTGTGCGCGTGGTGGATGTAATCAAATTCCTCATGCAACAAGACTCCATGGCTAAGCACAATGATCTGATTGATGCCGACACGGCTGAGCTGATCGTTGCCGAGTTTGGCCACGTGGTAAGACGTGTTGCTGAAGCGGACGTGGAAGAGGGTCTTGTCGGTGAGACCGATGATGAAGGCGATCTGGTCGCCCGTCCACCTGTGGTAACCATCATGGGTCACGTGGACCACGGTAAGACGTCATTGTTGGATGCCTTGCGTGAAACCGATGTTGTCGGCGGCGAAGCAGGCGGCATTACCCAGCACATCGGTGCCTATCAGGTGCAGATCTCAACGGGCCAGAAAATCACCTTCCTGGATACGCCAGGTCACGCCGCCTTTACGCAAATGCGGGCTCGCGGTGCGAAGGTAACAGACATCGTCATCCTCGTGGTGGCGGCAGACGATGGTGTGATGCCTCAGACCATTGAAGCCATTGCGCACTCCAAGGCTGCAGGCGTGCCGATCATTGTTGCGATCAACAAATGCGACAAGCCGGATTCAAACCCAGATCGCGTGCGTCAGGAATTGCTGCAGCATGAAATTGTTGTGGAAAGCCTGGGCGGCGACATTCAGGACATCGAGTTGTCCGCGCTTAAGAGGCAAAACCTTGATGCGTTGCAGGAAGCCATCTTGCTGCAGTCAGAAATTCTTGAGCTGCAAGCAAACCCTGACCGAGACGCTGAAGGCATCGTTGTGGAAGCCCGCCTTGATAAGGGTCGCGGCGCTGTGGCAACGGTTCTGGTTCAACGGGGCACCCTGCGGGTCGGCGACATCATGGTTGCCGGATCGGAATGGGGTAAAGTTCGTGCTCTGATCAATGATAAGGGCGAGCAAGTTAAAGAAGCTGGCCCTGCATTGCCGGTGGAAG
Organism: Alphaproteobacteria bacterium; assembly: GCA_021774965.1. Lineage (GTDB taxonomy): Bacteria > Pseudomonadota > Alphaproteobacteria > JAJFIK01 > JAJFIK01 > JAJFIK01. The sequence continues at coordinate 29,510 of JAJFIL010000240.1, read as the reverse complement.
TTCTTGGCCTCAATGGCACGCCCGATGCGGGTGAGCCTGTTGCTGCCGTTGAAACCGAGGGCCGCGCACGGGAAGTTACCGAATACCGTCAGCGCCAAAAACGCGACGCACGCGTTGCTGGTACCGGCGGGCGCGAGTCACTGGAACAAATGCTGGCGCAGATCAAAGAAGGCGAAGCCAAGGAATTCCCCATTGTCGTCAAAGGCGATGTGCAGGGTTCCGTCGAAGCCATCATGGGATCATTGGACCAGATTTCCACCGATGAGGTGAAAGCGCGGGCGATCCACACGGCAGTTGGCGCAATTTCTGAATCGGATGTGATCCTGGCTCATGCCTCGGGCGCACCAATTCTGGCCTTTAATGTACGGGCCAATAAGCAGGCGCTCGACATGGCCACCCGGGATGGAGTGGAGATTCGCTATTACTCGGTCATCTATAACTTGATCGATGACGTCAAAGCGATCATGTCCGGCATGCTGGAGCCAACGATCAACGAACACTTCGTGGGCTACGCGGATATTCTGGAAGTCTTCAATATTTCCAAAGTCGGCAAGATTGCCGGTTGTCTCGTCACCGAAGGCGTTGTCAAGCGGGGCAACAAGGTTCGCTTGCTGCGGGACAATGTTGTGATCCACGAAGGCACTCTCTCCACCTTGAAGCGTTTCAAGGATGAAGTGAAAGAAGTTGTTTCTGGTCAGGAATGCGGCATGGCATTTGAAAACTACCATGATCTGCAAAAGGGCGACCGGATCGAGTGTTTCGAAATTGAAGTGGTGGAGCGCTCGCTGTAGTCAGCTCCACCCGCTTTGATGAACGAGACCTAGCGGGATACTCTCATGAAGATTTATATCTCTGCGGACATTGAAGGTGTCGCTGGCATAACAGCCGTCGAAGAAACCAATCCGGATCACAAGGATTTTCCGCGGTTTGCCAAGCGTATGAGCCGTGAAGTGGCCGCTGCTTGTGAGGGGGCGGTCAACGCAGGGGCAACGGATATCCTGGTCAAGGATGCCCATTGGTTTGCGCGCAATATCGATGATGAAATGTTGCCGCGCGAAGCAAGGCTGCACCGGGGCTGGTCCGGTCATCCGCAAGCCATGATGGACGGCATTGACGCAACGTTTGATGCAACACTGTTCGTCGGCTATCACGCGCGCGCCGGGACCGGCGGCAATCCACTGGCCCATACAAAATCCGGCAGTGTCATTCAGGAAATGAAGATCAACGAGATCTCCACATCTGAATTTCGCTTGTCCGCCTTTACCGCCGCCATGCATGGGGTTCCGACCGCTTTTCTTTCAGGGGATCAAGCCCTCTGCGATGAAGTGGCTGAATATTGCGATGGCATTGGCACCTATGCCACGATGGAAGGGCGAGGGACCTCGACAACCAGCGTGCATCCGGACGTGGCTGTGGATGAAATTCGGGCCCGCGTGGAAAAGTCTTTATCAGGCGACTTGAGCGGACTTCTTGTGGCAAACCCTGAGCGGTTCAAAGTGGCCATCGAGTACAAGAAAGCCGCTCTTGCCTATCGTAAGGGCTTCTATCCAGGTGCTTATGTTGAAAACGAACGGATTGTTTGTTTTGAGACAACGGACTGGTTTGAAGCGCTAAGGTTCATGGTATTTGTAATCTGAGTTGAGGCCGATGAAACCGGCTTCATTTCTTGTCAGAGTATGGTAAAAGCTGGCAAATAAATTTGACTATTGGGTGTACTGGGAGATTCCGATGAACCGCATTTTTGTCATTCTGCTTATGTCTTTGGGTCTTGTAGCGTGTAGCGAACAAGGGCCAAGCCTTGAAGGAAAATGGGGCTGGTTCACCGCTGAGGCCTGTGAAGCGGACCGGGATACGATTGAGTTTGCCGGAACTGAGTTTATGCATCGTCGCCAAGGCGAAGTTGCCGTTCAGGGAACCGATCTTGCCTATCGGCAAACCGATGCCGCGGGCGGCGCTCGCCTAACGGCGGTCTAGGGCTTTAATGGCCGGGTGTTCGAGCTGACCTTCGAGCCAAGCGTTGATGACAACGGCGGTGATATTCTTATCTTCCGCGGTTCTGCCATTGACGGTGTATCTCCGCCTGCCGCAGCTCAGGCTGCTGGGCGTCAGCTGTATCGCTGCAACTAATCAGCGGTCGCGTTAGAAATTGAAACTGCGGGGTCCTATTCCCCGCCCTCGAGGACTGTGAGATCTCTTGCAGTCCTCGTGTGTTGCTCACGCCTTGGCGTGTGTGGAAAGAACAGGAAAATGACCAGATCAAAATCGGGGCCGAACTCAACAAAGGGCCCAAGCCAACGCCAGTTGCGTGTGGGCGAACTTATTCGTCACGAGATGGCGAAGATCTTCTCACGCGGTGAACTGCAGGACCCGGATCTTGAGGGTCGCATTATCACGGTCTCCGAAGTGCGGGTCAGCCCGGACTTGCGCCATGCCACCGCCTATGTATCTGAGCTGGGTGGCGGAAACGTGGATGAAATCCTCAAAGGGCTCAAGCGCTGCTCCAAATATCTGCGTGGCGAGATCGGCCATCGCATGTCCACTAAGTACACGCCGGATTTCAAATTCGAGCCGGACACTTTGTTTGACGAGGCGGAAAAGATGGATGCCCTTCTACGGTCTGATCGTGTCGCCCGCGATGTTGAAGCGGAAGACGATGAGCCTGAAGCTGGCGAGGATGCAGTCTAATGGGGCGCCGCAATAAAAAGGGCGATCCGGTCTCCGGCTGGGCCGTGGTGGACAAACCTGCAGGCATTACCTCCACCCAGGTTGTGGGCAAGATGCGCCGGGCCATGAACGCTCAAAAAGTTGGCCATGCTGGAACACTTGACCCATTGGCCACGGGCATTCTTCCCATTGCTTTTGGAGAGGCGACCAAAACCATCCCTTTCATCCAGGATGCCGAAAAGGTCTATCGCTTTACAGCCCACTGGGGCGAGGCACGGGATACGGATGATGGAGAGGGCGATGTGATCGCCAATTCAGATGTACGCCCAACCGAGGAGCAGATCCTGGCAGCCCTTCCGGAATTTACCGGGGTGATCAGCCAGGTGCCGCCCAAATTTTCCGCCATCAAGATCAATGGCGAGCGGGCCTATGATCTGGCCCGCGATGGCCAGGATGTGGAGATGAAGTCTCGCCAGGTCGAGGTTTTCGACTTCGAGCTCATGGAAATCCCTGATCCTACCCACGCCATCTTCGAAATCGAGTGCGGCAAGGGCACCTATGTGAGGTCCCTGGTGCGTGATTTAGCGCAGAAATTGGGGACTTTTGGCTATGTGTCGGAGCTGCGACGCCTTGCCGTGGGTCCCTTTGACGAAAGTTGCGCCAAGACACTGGATAATTGGATTGAGTTAGGTCATATTCCGCCCGCGTCAGAGCACCTGATGCCTATCGAGACCGCGCTGGACGACATCCCGGCGCTGGCCGTGACGGGCGCAGATGCTTCCCGGCTAAGACATGGACAAGCTGTTCTTGTGAGGCCGGGAACCATCAGGGTGCTTGGCGGGAATGAGTTTTCTCTGGACGCCGGTGCAGACGAGACCGTCTTTTGCTCTCACAAGGGAGATGCGGTCGCCATTTGTCACATCCGGCAGGGACAACTTCACCCCGCCAAAGTTTTTAATATTTAGCCCAAGAAAGGGGACCCGATGTCGATTACTCAAGAACGTAAAGCGGAAGTCATGTCCGAACATGCCCGCGTGAAAGACGATACCGGCTCACCGGAAGTACAAGTTGCTATCCTGTCCGAGCGGATTTCAAATCTCACAGAACATTTCAAATCCCACAAGAAAGACAATCACTCTCGTCGTGGACTTTTGAAGATGGTGGCGACCCGCCGCAAGTTGCTGGATTATCTCAAGGGCAAAGATCAAGGCCGTTATGATGCATTGATCGAAAAACTTGGATTGCGTCGCTAATCGCATATTACGCCAAGGGCCGGGATCATCCCGGCCTTTCGCACATTTCAAGGGTTCGCAAATGCGGGCCTCACACCTAAGGACCGCCTGTCCGGTCTTCCTCAATGACAAATCGGCAGGGTGGCTGCAACGGGCATGGGGCCCGCGCGGCGTGAATGTATGAAGGACTGAACTAGAAAATGTTCAATATCACAAAAAAGACAATCGAATGGGGCGGCCGTGAGCTGACCCTGGAAACTGGTCGCATTGCCCGTCAAGCTGGCGGTGCTGTTCTGGCGACTTACGGCGAAACCGCCGTGTTGGCCACAGTGGTCGCGGATAAACAACCCAAGCCAAACTTGGATTTCTTCCCGCTGACCGTCAACTACCAGGAAAAGACATACGCCGCCGGCAAAATCCCCGGCGGTTTCTTCAAGCGCGAAGGCCGTCCAGGGGAAAAAGAAACCCTGACTTGTCGCTTGATTGACCGGCCGATCCGTCCCCTGTTTGCGGAAGGCTTCAAGAACGAAACCCAAGTGATCACCACGGTCATGAGCCACGATCTGGAAAATGATCCGGATATCCTGGCGATGGTTGCAGCTTCGGCAGCCTTGACCATTTCGGGCGTGCCATTCCGCGGGCCTATCGGTGGCGCGCGTGTTGGCCTTATCGAAGGCGAATATGTGCTGAACCCATTGGTCGACGAGCTTAATGATTCATCCTTGAACCTAGTTGTCGCTGGTACCAGCGATGCTGTGTTGATGGTGGAATCAGAAGCTGAAGAGCTTTCTGAAGAAGTCATGCTGGGCGCGGTCATGTTTGGCCACGAAAAGATGCAGCCTGTGATCGACATGATCATCGCCATGGCTGAAGAAGCTGCCAAGGAACCTTGGGACTTCACGTCTCCTGATTTTTCCGCCGAGTATGAAAAAGTGGCAGGCATGATCGAAAGTGAAGTACGCGCTGCTTACGGCAACAAGGAAAAGGCTGTTCGTTACGCCGCTTTGGGCGAAGCAAAAGCCAAAGTCATGGCTGAGTTCGCACCAACGGATGACGATACCGAAGGCAAGATCGACGCCAAGATCCTCGGCACCGTGTTCAAGCAGCTGGAAAGCAATATCGTTCGTAACGATATTCTCGACACCGGCACACGGATCGATGGTCGCGACACTGAAACGGTTCGCCCCATTGAATGCCAAGTTGGCATCCTGCCTCGTGCACACGGCGCTGCTTTGTTCACGCGCGGTGAAACCCAATCCATCGTGGTCACCACGCTTGGCACCGGCGACGATGAGCAGTTCATCGATGCGCTTGAAGGGACCTACAAAGAAAACTTCATGTTGCATTACAACTTCCCACCTTACTCTGTGGGTGAGACGGGTCGCACAGGCTTTACCAGCCGCCGCGAAACCGGCCACGGTAAATTGGCTTGGCGTGCGTTGCGCGCTGTTCTGCCTGGTCCGATGGAATTTCCTTACACCATCCGCATCGTGTCTGAGATCACTGAATCAAATGGTTCGTCTTCCATGGCCACGGTTTGCGGTGGCTCCTTGTCCATGATGGATGCAGGCGTTCCGCTCAAGCGTCCAGTCGCCGGTATTGCCATGGGCTTGATCAAGGAAGGCGATCGTTTTGCCATTCTCTCTGACATCTTGGGTGATGAAGATCACTTAGGCGACATGGACTTTAAGGTGGCCGGTACTTCCGAAGGGATCACGTCCCTTCAGATGGACATCAAGATCACGGGCATCACCAAAGACATTATGGAACAGGCATTGGATCAGGCCAAAGGCGGCCGGGAACATATCCTGGGCGAAATGTCCAAGGCATTGACCCAATCCCGCGATGATCTGGGTGCTCATGCACCGCGCATCGAAGTGATGACCATTCCAGTTGATAAGATCCGTGACGTGATCGGCACGGGCGGCAAGGTGATCCGTGAGATCGTTGCTGAAACCGGTGCGAAGGTTGACGTCTCTGATGACGGCACCATCAAGCTGGCCTCACCTGATCTGGCCTGCATCGAAGCAGCCCGCAAATGGATCCATTCGCTGACGGCAGAACCTGAAGTGGGCGTTATCTATGACGGTAAGGTCGTGAAGGTCGTTGACTTTGGTGCCTTCATCAACTTCTTCGGTCCAAAGGATGGCCTGGTGCACATTTCCCAACTGGCAGCCAAGCGGGTTGCGCAAGTGAGCGATGTGGTCAGCGAAGGCGACAGTGTGAAGGTCAAGCTCCTGGGCTTTGACGACCGCGGCAAGGTTCGCCTTTCCATGAAGGTTGTTGATCAGGAAACCGGCGAAGATCTGGAAGCTAAAGAACCAGCTCCAGCTGAATAACTGCGATCCCGCAGTGGGGCAGCTCACGCCTCTGTGATGGAAGCTTCGGCTTCCCACATAAAATTGAATTGGAAGCGGGCTCGGGGCCATGGCCACCGGGCCCGTTTCGCGTTTAGGGTCCGGCTTATCAGTTCGATGACATCAAACCCGTTTGGGCGGTTTGAACGACATGAGGGACCTGCGCCATGATCAGGAAAACAATTGCAGCACTTGGCTTTACCTGGGCCGTGCTCATGAGTAACCACGCGTTTGCGCTGGATGGATGTGACGTGGGCGCGCCTTATGGCGACACGGCTCCGCAAATGGCAGCGTGGGAATTTCTCATCGGCAATCACGAAGTTGATTTCATTCTGCCTACGGAAGACGGCACCTGGGGCGAGCCGGTCGCTGTGGCCCAATGGAATGGCTGGTGGGGTCTTGGTGGCCGTGCCCTGATCGACGAATGGTTTGGCCCTTCGCGTGATGGAGGTCGCGGCAATGACGGCGTTAATGTCCGGGTCTGGAATGAAGAGGCGCAGGTCTGGCGCATGACCTGGCAACAAACGCGCAACTCTGTTGCCGCCATCTATGAAGCACGCATTGAAGAAGACGGCCTGCTTCATATGTGGCAAGTGATGCCCGAAGAAGAAACGCAATCCGATGCCTGGTTCGAGATTACTGGACCGGATACGTGGAGCCGCATCCAGCGCAGCCGCAACGATGAAGGTGAATGGCAGATGGATTTCCGTCTGGATGCGCGGCGGCAGGCTTGTGATAGCCGCTAACGTTCAGGTGGGCGGTATGCGATGGTGTGGCCACAATTGTAAATATGCGCAGGATCTTGCTTTCGAAGCTCCATGATTTTTTTCCAAGTATTGTCCCAAGAACCCTCCTCTGAAATAGGTGAGGTTGTAGAGTTGGTCTTTCCCTTGAATATGCGCCAAATGTCCAAATCCTTTACAAGTTGAGATTCGAAATAGGCACCCATGAATAAGGTGTACCAACAAAAATCTGCGCCCATCCTCCCAAACTCTTTCTTGCCGCAGTTATACTGGGTCAATCCCCACGATTTTTTGGGGCCAAACCCAAATTCACAATAGGCAAGACCGAAGGGGTCCTTCTCTTTATCTGTCAATATCCAGCACGGGTATGTTTGTTTCAGCTCGCCATAGTCCCAGCCCAGATCGACGACATAGGGCTCCACCAACAAATCTCGGATATGGCGCAGGACTCTTTGGTCTTGGACATAAGCCAACGCATTTTCGATGAGATCTTTGACTGTCTGGGCTGTCGTGGTCATGCGGCAGTGTATCACAACCTCTAGTGCGCAGCGATGCTCTTATACTAATCCATGTTCGCAGGGTTCGGCGCGCCGACCACGTGATAACCGTTGTCCACAAAATGAACCTCGCCGGTAACGCCGCCGGATAGATCAGAAAGCAGGTAAAGACCTGCACCGCCCACATCTTCCATGGCCACGTTTTCGGCAATAGGAGAGTGCGTCTTGTTCCAGCGATAAAGGGCGCGCGCACTGCCGATGGCAGCTCCGGCCAAAGTGCGCATGGGACCTGCTGACAAGGCATTCACCCGGATATTATCCGCCCCCAGATCAACAGCTAGATAGCGAGTGGCTGATTCAAGGGCTGCCTTGGCAACTCCCATGACGTTGTAATTGGGGATGACCTTTGTGGCCCCTTCAAAAGTCAATGTGATGATGTTGCCGCCATTAGGCATGAGCTCGGAGGCCCGTCGTGAAGTGTCAATGAACGAGAACGCAGAGATATCCATGGAGTTCTTGAAGTTCTCACGGGAGGTATTGATAAACCGCCCCGTGAGCTCGTTCTTGTCCGAGAAGGCCAGCGAATGGACCAGAAAATCCATCGTGCCCCATTTATCTTTCAGGCTTGTGAAGACCGCATCAAGAGAGGCATCGTCCGTTACATCACAGGGCAAAACCAGATCCGAGCCAACGGACTCGGCCAAGGGGCGCACGCGTTTCTCAAACCCATCCCCCTGATAGGTAAACGCCAGTTCGGCGCCGTGCTCGGCCAGCATTTTGGCGATGCCCCAGGCGATGGACTTTTCATTGGCCACACCCATGACAAGGCCGCGCTTGCCCTTCATCAGGCTGCCTGCGTAATTCTTTTCTGACATGACGCGTCCCCTGCTCGACAGTTTTTATATTTTGTTGAAGACCAATGTGGCGTTGGTGCCGCCGAACCCAAAACTATTGGACAAGGCGCAATTAAAGTCTGCGTCCTCGCGCATCTCCCGCAGGATGGGCAAATCTGCCATCGTCGGATCAATGGTTTCGATATGGGCACTTTCGCTCATGAACCCGCCGTCCATCATCAACAATGTATAGATTGCTTCGTGGGCCCCGGCGGCCCCTTGGGAATGCCCGGACAAAGATTTGGTGGAAGAGATGAACGGGATCTCGGAGCCGAACACTTCGCGGATGGCTTCGGTTTCCTTGGTGTCTCCCACCGGCGTGGAAGTGCCGTGTGGGTTGATGTATTGCACAGGCGTTTTTACTGTTTGCAATGCCATTTGCATGCACCGCACCGCACCTTCACCAGAAGGGGCAACCATGCTGGCGCCGTCCGAAGATGCGCCATAGCCGGTGATTTCCGCATAGATGTTTGCGCCGCGCGCCTTTGCATGTTCCAGCTCTTCAAGAACCAGAATGCCGCCCCCGCCTGCAATGACAAAGCCATCGCGGTTGGCATCGTAAGCACGGGAAGCAGTTGAGGGCGTATCATTGTACTTTGAGGACATGGCCCCCATGGCATCGAACAGATCAGCAAGCGTCCAATCCAATTCTTCAGCGCCGCCTGCGAACATCACATCTTGCTTGCCCCATTGGATCAGCTCCATTGCGTTGCCGATACAGTGAGATGAAGTCGCGCAGGCTGAGCTGATGGAGTAGTTCCAGCCCTTGATGGCAAACTCAGTTGAGAGAACAGCAGAGCAAGTGCTCGACATGGCCTTGGGCACCGCAAGAGGTCCAATGCGCTTTGGGCTACCGTTCTTGCGCGTGATATCGGCAGCGGCGACAATCGCTTTGGTCGAAGGGCCACCAGAGCCCACAACCAAACCCGTGCGCGGATTGCTGATATGGTTTTCATCCAGCCCTGCATCCTTGATGGCCTGGGACATGGCAAGATAGGCGTAAGCTGCGCCATCGCCCATAAAGCGGCGTGTCTTGCGATCGATGGCTTCTTCGATGTCCAGCTTGACGGCGCCTTCCACCTGACTGCGGAAACCCATTTCCTTGAACATGGGCGAGGCGGTGATGCCGGAGGCGCCTTCTTTCAGGGAGGCACGAACCTCGCTCGCGTTATTGCCCAGGCTGGATACGATCCCAAGGCCGGTAATGACTACACGCCGCATTTGGCATCTCCTTGTATTCAATGAATTCTGTGTACGGATAGTGGGTCCTGGTATCAGGAAGCCTCTTCTTCCGCGCCGAACAGGCCAACCTTCATGCCTTTGATGTCAAAGGCCAGCTCGCCATCGGCGTAGATCTTGCCATCGGCGACACCCATGATCAGCTTGCGCGCGATCACGCGGGTGAAATCCACCTGGTAGGTGACCAGTTTAACGTCAGGCGTGATCATGCTCTTGAGCTTGACCTCGCCCACGCCTAGGGCGCGGCCTTTGCCTTTATGTCCCAACCAGCCGAGGAAAAATCCGGTCAGCTGCCATGTGGCATCCAGGCCCAAACAGCCCGGCATCACAGGATCACCCTTGAAGTGACACTTGAAAAACCAGAGGTCCGGATTGACATCGAACTCAGCTGTCACACCGCCCTTGCCATGGGCACCGCCGGTCTCGTCCAGATTTGTAATCCGGTCAAACATGAGCATGGGAGGCAGGGGCAGAAGCGGAGCGCCTTCGCCTAACAGCGTGCCTTCGCCGCCTTTGATGATGTCGTCATAGCCATAGCTCGAGGGGCGTGTGGTCATTTGAAGAAAGGCCTCTTGGTGGGATGTCGTTCGGGGGGTATAGAGCCCCGAAATGTGATCTTGATAAGGCCCGGCGCGGCAAATTCTCATATAAATCCGGGGGCCTGATTTGCGCCGGATCATACTTTATCCTGAGTGGGTTAGGCCAGCGCAGAAGGTGGTAAATGGCGACAGAGGGCGCGAGGGGGTGCTTAACGACGTGAGGGAAAGACGAAAAGATTGCCCCTGACCTCACATTGCCCTTGATTTGTTAGGGATATGCCCCAGCTCTTTATCAGTTTGTATTCATTAAAATGTCACACAGTACCCACTGATTTATATGTTCTACCGGGTTGTCGTGATACTCAGCATGGCATAGGGTGCCACAGTTTCCAGACGAAGAGGCCCGTTAGTTTAAGGGGTCTTTTAAGACAGGGTTGGTTTAGATGAGTGCAGAACGTCCATATGCTCAGGCCTTAAATCGGCTTCGCAATGCAGAGCTGCGCCCGACGCGGCAGCGTTTGGCCTTATGCAAATTGCTGTTTGATGGCGGGGACCGCCACGTCACTGCTGAAGCGCTGCATACCGAAGCCATGGCTGCCGATGTGCGCGTTTCCCTGGCAACCATCTACAATACCCTGCATCAGTTTACCGGTGCGGGCCTTTTGCGCGAAGTGGTGGTGGAAAGCGGTAAAACCTATTTCGATACCAACACGACAGAGCATCATCACTTTTATATGGAAGATGAGGCCCGCCTTGTGGACATTGACGGGGCCGAGATTGCGATCTCAAACCTGCCAACCCCTCCCGGTGAGGGCCAGATTTCCCGCGTGGATGTGGTCGTACGGGTCTCAGGCTCCCGGTCCTAGGCCCTCAAGGGCATTCTTAAGAACCGTTATCAAACAAAGCTGTGGAAAACTACTTAGAATAATTCTAAGGTATTGACATCTGTGTGACTGACACTATGTTGCCTGGTATGCCCGGCCGTTCTTTGCGTTTAAAGGAGGCGGGCCAAAGTTTTATTCAGTCAAGACCTAGAGGAGGCATCCCCATGGCTGATCTTGCCACCAGCAAGACCCTGGAAAATCTGAAAGCCGCATTCGCCGGCGAAAGTCAGGCCAACCGCCGTTATCTCTACTTCGCCCAAAAGGCCGATGTAGAAGGCTACAACGATGTGGCCACCGTGTTCCGTTCCACCGCAGAAGGTGAAACCGGCCACGCTCACGGGCACCTGGAATATATGGAAAGCGTTGGCGATCCTGCGACCGGCCTGCCCATCGGCAATACCGCGGACAATCTGAAAGCGTCCGTCGCAGGGGAGACCCATGAATATACGGACATGTATCCGGGCATGGCAAAAACCGCTCGCGAAGAAGGCTTTGAAGAGATTGCCGATTGGTTTGAAACGCTGGCCAAGGCTGAAAAGTCCCACGCCGGACGCTTCACCAAGGCGCTCGACAACCTGGACGACTAAACATTTTGAAGGCCCGGCTCGTTAGGGGTCGGGTCTTCTTTTTAATGCATTGCTCCGTATACAGAGGAATTAACCATGAAGTCGACAGGAGAGGGTAGCCTTGAGGCCCCTACGCGCCATCCCCTGGATTGGAAATCGAATGATTTCTATGACGCAGAAAAGATCGATGCGGAAATGCGCCGCGTCTCTGACATCTGCCATGGTTGCCGTCGCTGCTTTAACCTGTGCGATAGTTTCCCTCAGCTGTTTGATCTGATCGATGATAGCGAAAGCGGCGAGCTGGATACAGTAGACTCAAAAGATTTCAAACCCATCGTGGACGCCTGCACTCTGTGTGACATGTGCTACATGACCAAGTGTCCTTATGTGCCGCCTCACGAATTTAATCTCGACTTCCCACATCTCATGCTGCGCTATCGCGCGGCAGACGCCAAGGCAGGCAAAACTCACTTTGTGACCGATCAACTGGCGCAGATGGATCGCAACGGATCTCTTGCCGCTCCCGTTGCGCCGCTGGTCAATTGGGGCTCGGCCAAGTCGAACAAACCCATGCGCAATCTGATCGACAATGTTGCAGGCATCGATAAACATGCGGAGCTGCCCAAGTTCCACGCCCGCACGTTTGTATCGTCGGCAAAGCGCGATGAGGTAACGCCAAATCCGCACGCCCCGGCATTTGGAAGGGAAGCGGTGATCTTCCCCACCTGCTTTGTAAACTACAATGGCCCGGATGTTGGCACGGCGGCCCGCGCCGTTCTGGCCCGCAATGGAGTGAACACGGAAGTGGTCTATCCTGGTTGCTGCGGCATGCCTTATTTGGAAAGCGGCAAAATCGACAAGGTCGCCAAAGCCGCAGAAAAAGTGGCCGCCGCGTTCCGTCCATACGTGGATGCAGGAAAACCAATCATCGCGCTTACCGCCTCATGCGGGCTGATGATGAAATCTGAATGGCCGCTGATCTTGCCGGACAATGAAGACGTGCAGGCGCTGGCAGCGGCTGCGGTTGATATCGATGAATATATTGTGGACATCGCCAAGGACGAAGGCCTTGCCGATGGACTTAATCCCGTGCCGGGTGGGGTGACGGTGCATCTGGCCTGTCATGCCCGGGCGCAGAACATGGGCGCAAAAGCCGTCGAGATGCTGCGCAATATACCGGAAATGAAACCGACGATACTTGAGCGATGTTCCGGTCACGGAGGAACCTTCGGCGTGGTCAAGCCCACTCACGATCTTGCGATGAAAGTGGGCAAAAAGGCCATGGCTCAGGCGGCCAAAGCCGAAAACGAATATCTTGTTTCCGACTGCCCCTTGGCGGCCAAACATCTGGTCCAGGGAATGGGTGAGATGGAAAGTGCCCATCGCCCGCAAAATATGCATCCCATACAGATCATGGCAATGGCTTATGGGTTGGCCTGATCGATTTCCCGTCGTTCCGGGGCGGTCCGAAGGACTGAACCCGGAACCTCGAGATTCCGGGTTCCTTACTTTGTAAGGCCCCGGAATGACCAAGTAGAGAGTAGAAGGAATAGTAACAATGCCCCGTAACACACACACCATCACCGCTGGCGACATCATGGAGATGGGCGCATACGAGACCCAGCGCGCAGAGATGCGCCAAGGCCTGATCGCAGTTAAGAAACTGCGCCGCATTCCGGTTGGCCCGGACGCTATGTTCTATTTTGAAAGCTATGACACCATGTGGATGCAGATCCATGAGATGTTGCGCATTGAAAAAGGCGGTGAGGCACAGCTTGCCGATGAATTGGCAGCCTATAATCCAATGATCCCCAATGGCGCGGAACTTACCGCGACCTTGATGTTTGAAATCGAAGACGAGGCGCGCCGCGCAAAAATCTTGGGCGCGCTAGGCGGGGTGGAAGAAACCGTGTTCCTGAAAATCGGGGATGACAAAATAATCGCCGAGGCCGAACAAGACGTGGACCGCACCAATGCAGACGGCAAAGCGTCGTCTGTGCAGTTTCTGCACTTTGCTTTTACCCCTGATCAGATTGCGGCGTTCAAGGATGCGGATACCGAAGTCATCCTGGGCATCGGCCATGAGGCCTATCCTCATATGGCGATGGTGTCGGCGACCTCTCGCGAGGAACTCGCTCGCGATTTTGACTGAGCTCGATAGATCACCCCTCACCCGTCACACCAAACAAGTTTGGCGCGCCACCCTCTCCCCAAGGAGAGGGATGAACAGCCCTAACCTCCTGCCCCCTCTCCCCGGGGTGAGGGTGAGGCGAAGCCTCGGGTGAGGGGCGGATGTTCCAAACCGTTCAAACCCCTCAAATCTTGCACCCGGTGCCAATTTGCGCGAGGCTGTCTCTCAAGGGAGGCATAAATGCGCATTGCAATAGTCATCACCATGGCAATCTCGCTGGCGGGGGGCTTGGGCTTCTGGCTGGGAACTGCCGGTGACAGCGACTTGGCTGCGCAAATGTCCAACACTGTCGAGGCTCTGATTCTTGAAGATGAGGCAGATGCCGCTCGTACGGTGTGCTCCATGGACCCGCGCTATCGGCCGCGGCCCGGGGCCAGATCCTGCCGCAGCGGGCCGTAAGGGTCCTAGACCCGTGCCATCGAAAACCCCCTTTAATGATTGCCATTAATTTGGTGAGCCTATAAGGTCGGATGCATTAAAAGAGGGCTGATCCATGCGCATTGTCATCACCATAATAATCGCCGCCGTTTTGGGCTGGCTCGCGGGGCCTCATGTGGGCGAACGGGCCATGGCTCGCATTCTTGAGCGCCAAGAGGTTACGGATGGCTGGCAAGTTTTTACCGGCATCGGCCGTTACGATGGCAATTGGATCTTGCGGTCCATTATTGCCCGCGTCGGCCTCGGTGCCCTGGTGCCGGAAGAGGCGCTTTATTATCGCACCTCTGTGGATGCTGCCGGGAACCCGCTGGACGGCAATCAGGTTTACGTTCTGGATTTCGCCGGCAATGATGCGGGCTGGCCTCCGGCGGGTGCCTTTTGGTCGGTGACGCCCTATCACACAGATACGCTACTGCTGGTGGACAACCCCATTGATCTCTATCAAGTGGGAGATCGCGTGCCCGCGCATCAATGCTTTGATGGGGCGGAGGCCTCCATCCTGATCACTGGATTGCAAGGCTATGCCGATGTGCGCAACGGGCAGGTCTGGCTACCTGCCCCGCAAGGCCCCTTCGATGTTGTGCTGCGTGGCTATGAACCTTCTGCGGAAATGATCGCCGGGGATTGGATGCCGCCTGAATTGGTTATGATTGAGAACCCCGAGCTACAATCCTTCGAAGCAGATGGCCTTAACCGATTACCGGGCATGTGCCAGTTGGGAGGCGTCCAATGATCCGTACACTGCTTACATTCATCGCGATATTTCTCGTGGTCTCCGTTGGTTCTGCGGCTTGGCACATCTACAGCATCCCGCGCGTGGAATTTGACCGCCTGGAAACAGGCTTTCAGGGTGATTTCGAAGAGGCCGGGGGCTGGAGCCACGGCCGCAATCTTGTGGACCACACTTTCAGCGCCGTTGTGCGCCCCAACAACGATACGCTATATTCTTCCAACTTCATCAATTTGGCCGATGGGCCAATGGTTCTCAGTGTGCCGGAAACGGGGGAGCGCTATTACTCCGTCCAATTCCTTGATCCCATGACAGAGGTTTATGCGGTGATCAGTCGCCGCACTCATGGCGGCGGTGGAGGCACCTATGCCATTCTGCCGCCGGGATATTCCGGTGATGTTCCGGATGCAGATGAAATTATCCACGCGCCCGATAATCGTGCATGGGTGTTGGTGCGATTCCTCATAGATGGCGAACACGACCTGGCCGCGGTCCATGCGCTTCAGGATCAGCTCTCGCTTGATTGAGAGGTTGAGGCAGATGGCGCAGAGGCAGGCGGCGTTTGACCCAGCAGGTGCCAGGTAAACCTTCGCGCCGCGGGGGAGACCACCATCGCCACCGGAAATGCGATGGGATAGGCAAAGGCCCAAGCCTTCAGCCACTCAAGAACCAGCACCCTGCCAAACCCCAGCTCAGCACTCAGGTTCACGGCAGTCACAACAAAGCTCACCGCGCCGGACATGAGAGCGGCCACCATGCCGAAAAAGACCAGATTGAAATAACGCGGCAGGTGTTGATGCATAACCATCTCCCAAAACTCATCTGCCTCTTGATGCCCTGAGCCGGGGCTTGAGTACAAGCCGCTGAATTCTGCCGTTCCTGTGCATCACTCTAGCAACTCAAAATGTAACCTTGACGACTCTTTTAGGGTGCTGTAGGTGTTATATATCATTAGGGAGGGTGCCATGACTCAAACAACAGATCAGGTTCTGGGACACCGCCGGGTACTTCTCGGCAGTTTTTTGCTGGGCTGGTGCGCCTGGTACGGGTTCTTCTTTTCCAATTCGGCGGGCGTTCAACAAGATATGCCGTCCTGGTTTGGGCCCGCAGCGCTGGCCACCGGCGTCCTTGGCTGGCTCACCTTTGCCATCGCCGCGATCGCCATGATCAACACCCGGCGCAAATACAAGGATGACCCCGCTGCACTCGCAGCCCTGGAAGATGAAATAACGCGCGAGAACTGGCGTAAGGCGGCGGGACTTGGCTTCTATACGCTCATTTTGGTTCAGGTCGCTCTGGTTCTTGGAGGGCGGTTGATTGATCTAACCGCGTTCATGGGCGGGAACATTTCCATTTTTGCCGGCGTTCTGGCGGTTATGGGCGGCTTCCTTGTGCTCGATCTGATGGAGTAGGGCGAGATGGGCAGCGATGCAAAACAGCTCGCCAATCGCATCAAGGTCTGGCGCGCGGAACATAACCTCACACAAGAAGAACTCGCCCGCCGCATCGGCGTTTCGCGCAAGACTGTGAACACCATCGAGCGGGGCGTGTTCGTCCCATCCACCATTATCGCGCTCAAACTAGCGCGAGAGTTTGGCTGCATCGTGGAAGAGATATTTTCGCTAGTGGAGTAACTACTCCGCCGCATCCACCTTCGCACCTTCCGCAGGCTGATAGATCTCCGCGCCTTTTTCCATGAACTCTTTTGATTTGTCCGCCATGCCGGAGGCGGCGTAGTCGCGGACTTCTTGCGTGATTTTCATGGAACAGAATTTTGGCCCGCACATAGAACAAAAGTGCGCCACCTTGTGGGCGTCCTTGGGCAGGGTCTGGTCGTGATAATCCTTGGCGGTTTCCGGGTCCAGGGAGAGATTGAACTGATCTTCCCAGCGGAACTCAAACCGCGCGCGGGACAAAGCGTCATCGCGCACCTGCGCTGCGGGGTGCCCCTTGGCAAGGTCGGCGGCGTGAGCGGCGATTTTGTAGGTCACCACGCCCACTTTCACATCGTCCCGGTCGGGCAGCCCCAGATGTTCCTTGGGCGTCACATAACAAAGCATGGCACAGCCGAACCAGCCGATCATGGCTGCCCCAATGCCCGAGGTGATGTGATCATATCCCGGTGCAATGTCCGTGGTGAGGGGGCCGAGCGTATAGAACGGTGCTTCATGGCAGTGTTTAAGTTGCTCATCCATGTTGGCCTTGATCTTGTGCATGGGCACGTGGCCCGGGCCTTCGATCATTACCTGGCAATCATGAGACCACGCGATCTTGGTCAACTCACCCAAAGTGCGCAGCTCGGCGAACTGCGCTTCGTCATTGGCGTCCGCAATGGAGCCCGGGCGCAAGCCATCACCGAGTGAGAACGCAACGTCATACTTACGGCAAATCTCGCAGATCTCTTCAAAGTGCGTATAGAGAAAGCTTTCCTCATGATGCGCCAGGCACCACTTGGCCATGATCGCGCCACCGCGAGAGACGATGCCGGTCACGCGCTTTGCAGTAAGATGAATGTAAGCGAGGCGCACACCTGCGTGGATGGTGAAATAATCAACGCCCTGCTCGGCTTGTTCAATCAGCGTGTCGCGGAAGATTTCCCACGTCAAATCCTCGGCAACGCCGTTCACTTTTTCCAGCGCTTGATAGATGGGCACGGTGCCGATGGGAACAGGTGCGTTGCGAATAATCCATTCGCGGATGTTGTGAATGTTGCGCCCGGTAGAAAGATCCATCACCGTGTCCGCACCCCAGCGGGTGGCCCAGACGGTCTTGTCCACTTCGTCGGCAACGGAGGATGTAACGGCTGAGTTGCCGATGTTGGCGTTGATCTTTACCAGAAAGTTCCGGCCGATGATCATGGGCTCGGCTTCAGGGTGGTTGATGTTTGACGGCAGAATGGCGCGCCCGCGGGCAATCTCGTCGCGCACGAATTCCGGCGTGATCTGGTCCGGGATCTCAGCCCCCATTGGGTCACCGTCGCGGATCAAGCCTTCGGCAATTTCCGCACGGCCCAGGTTTTCGCGAATGGCGACATATTCCATTTCCGCCGTCACGATACCGGCACGGGCATAGGCATATTGGGTCACCGCTTTGCCATCCTTGCTGCGCAGGGGCGTGGGAATGTTTGGGAAAGCGCCGACCAAATGGCTGTCTGAGACATTGCCATTGTCTTCGGGCAGAACTTCGCGGCCCTGGTATTCCTCTACGTCGCCGCGCGCCTTGATCCAATCTGTCCGCAAACGCGGCAGGCCACTTTTAATGTCGATAGAGGCATCGGGATCGGAGTAGGGCCCCGAAGTATCATAAACCACCACTGGCGGCTCGTTGGCCGTGGGGTGAAGCGCAATCTCCCGTGCAGGAACGGCCAGGTCTTTATGCTGTGTGCCTTCGAAATAAATCTTCTTCGAGGCGGGCAGGGGCCCTGTGGTCACTGCAAATGTATCGGTCTTGGGCTGCGTGCTCATAGCTGTGGTCTTCCTCAAATTCATCGAAGACCCGGGGGGCAATCTCATGATGGTGGCACGCGGAGAGTGACCTCTTGACCAAGGTGGGTATCCTCTCCCTCCGCCGGCATGACCCGGATCAGGTTCTAAGGGTTTGGGCACTCGCCTCGTCTCAGCCCTCTTGACGCGGGCTCCCCTTCGGAATGGCGGGGATGGTGGACCGCTCTGCCCTCAGGATCAAGGGGCGGTACAATAAAAGCTGGGAGTAAGAAAGAGACGCAAAGGTGGGCACGCCTTACTGGACAACCTCGCCGGAGTAGACGCCCCAGACTTCCTCATGGCGCAGCCAGCCAGTGTGCCCGCCGACAGAGATCTCGCACCAATCAGCGTTACATTCGTTCAAATCGGCGACGACGCGAGGTTCCAGATAGGCGATGGTGGTCGCATCTCGTGCAGGCTCGCGGCGCAGGGCTCGCATATTGCCAACAACCACAACGCCCCGGTTCCGCCCCAGCAAGGAGCGATGAACCCAGCCCAGATCCCCGTCGGGGTCGCGGACCTGACGCCATTCCTCGGTTTCGGCGACAACCTCTAAAGGCAGGCCTTGCTGGCCTTGAAAGACCCAGAGAACGCGGTGGTTTCTTGATGGTCCCTGGCGCATGCGAACGCGGCTGCTGTCGATGGCTTCAAAGCGGGGAACGGCCAGCCCGGAAGGACTATTTGCGGTTTGGGCAGATGCAACGCCGATGAGGGCCCAGCCCGGGGCCAATGCCCCTGCGGAAATTATGATGGCAAGGGCAATAAACGCGAGCAAACGGCTCATGGGGGCTCCTCCGGGGCACTGACAAATAACGGGCAAAAGACGGGTAAATAACAGGCAAGGCGCGGGGTATTACGCGAAGTTCTATCAGATCGATTAGCCCGGCAGGGAGGACGCGGTCAAGTTTGTCGCCCAAAAGGGCTCCGGAAGGGCGATACGGATTTTAGTCACCTGTCCAATTCGACGCGGGGCCGAATTTGGCCTTTGTTCAACAGAGCCGGGTTTGCTAGGGATAGGGGGACAGACCCTTTAAAGGACCACCCGCATGCCTGACGGCCCTCCAACACCTCTTGTTATCGTAACGCGCAAGCTGCCTGAGGCGGTGGAGCGCCGCATGTCAGAGCTCTTTAATGTGCGTCTGAACAAGGATGATACGCCTTTTGATCGCGCCGCCCTGATGGCTGCGGTGGAAGAGGCTGATGTGCTGGTGCCGACGGTAACGGACCGCATTGATCGGGCCATTCTTACGCACGCCGGGCCGCAATGTCGGCTGATCGCCAATTTCGGCAATGGGGTGGACAATATCGATCTCAAGACCGCGTGGCAGCGCGGCATAACGGTAACGAACACCCCGGGCGTTCTGACCGATGACACCGCAGACATGACCATGGCCTTGATCCTGGCCGTACCCCGCCGGCTAACCGAAGGCGCGCGGTATTTCCGTGAGGCCAAAGGCGAATGGCCGGGCTGGTCTCCGACCTGGATGCTGGGCCAACGCCTGACCGGCAAACGCTTGGGCATCGTTGGCATGGGGCGCATCGGCCAGGCCGTTGCCAAGCGCGCGAAAGCCTTCGGGCTGGAGGTGCATTATCACAGTCGCCGACCCCTCGATGCGCTGACGGAAGATGAGCTTGAGGCAACCTATTGGGACAGTCTTGATCGGATGCTGCCGCGCATGGATATCGTCTCGGTTCACTGCCCGCACACACCTGCCACGTTCCATCTGCTTTCCGCCCGGCGGCTCAAGCTGATGAAACCCACAGCCTATCTGGTGAACACCTCCCGCGGGGAAGTGATCGACGAGAACGCGCTGGTGCGCATGCTGGAAGCAGATGAGCTTGCGGGGGCCGGTCTTGATGTTTACGAGCAAGAGCCAAGCGTGAACCCACGCCTGCTAGAGCTTGAAAACGTCGTGCTGCTGCCGCACCTGGCTTCCAATACTCTGGAAGGGCGATTGGAAATGGGCGAGAAGGTATTAGTCAGCATAAAGACCTTCACCGATGGGCATCGCCCGCCGGACCGGGTTTTACCGAACGTTCTTTAGGTGCACTCGTGAACGGTTTCCAGTGTAGCTAAAGCTGCGCAAATTCCCCTTCCAGAAACCGCCGCCTCGGCAGACTGACGACGGCGGACGCACTGTCCATGTTGTCCAGGGGTGTGCTGTGGGTGGAAAACAGGATATGATTGATGGCTCCGTCGGCATCCGAAAAAGGCAGCCCGAGTATTTCGATATGAACCAGCGCTTGAGATGCTGTCTCCAGACGAGACAGAATTCGCAACGCCGCCGGGCGTTTGCGAATGAGTTTCAGGCGTAAAAGAGAGAGGTCTCTCTGGTTTCCTTCGTAGATTTCAAACAAGTGCCTGCCAGTTGTGTCTTCACCGAAACGCTCAACCAGAGCGCTGCCCATCATTTGCACTTTGTAGAGGTCGTCCTCTTCGATGCGAACGATGAGGCAGTTGGTCAGCGCTTCTGCAATATCAAGCGGGTCAAAGGCGCCCCACAAGGGAATGCGGCTGTTTCCCAAAAGAGAAAGCCAATGCTTGAAAATGACGAGGTTTTGTGGCGCGTGAGGCGAAAGTTGAGACAGAGGGACTTCCTGGAATGAATCACTTTGCATAGTGCCTCCCAACTCTTGCCAGTTTACAGTGTCAAATAAAAGCCTCTCGCGGGGAAATTGTCGAGGAAATTGTTCCAGCCAAGGCGCAAGGCCTGGAGCAGAAATAGGGAAAACTCCGATGCACAATGAACGATTTGGGGCAATGGCTCTATTGGTAGGGCTCGCTCTTGGAATGGTCAGCGTTTCTTCCGCGGCGGCACAAGATGTCGTGGGAGTTGAGATCCGCACGGTGGACTTGGGAAACGGGGTCTACGCCCTCTTTGCTCGTGGGGGGAACATGGGTCTTTCTGTTGGCGACGATGGGGTTTACGTCATTGATGATCAGTATGCCCCCTTATCTGCCAGGTTGCTTGAAACTATTTCCGGACTTTCGGACGGACCTATTCGATATGTCCTTAACACCCATTGGCACGGAGATCATACCGGCGGGAATGAGGCCTTTGGTGAAACCGGCGCGGCGCTCGTGTCTCATGAAAATGTCCGGGCACGCATGGAAACGGGGCTGGCGGAAGCAGCCTTTGGTCGCTCGATCGAGCCTGCCGCAGAAGCTGCGCTACCAGACATCACATTGAGTCAAGGGGCCACGTTCCATTTCAATGATCTGGAAGTACAAGTGATCCATGTGCCAAGTGCTCATACGGACGGTGACAGCATTGTTGTTTTCGAAGGCGCCAACGTCATTCATATGGGCGATGTGTTCTTTAACGGCTTCTATCCCTTTATCGATGTACGAAGCGGGGGTTCGCTGTCAGGAAATATTGCAGGGCTTGAATTGGGTATTTCTCTTGCCAATGCGGACACGCGCATTATTCCCGGCCATGGACCAATGGGAGATCTGGCCGATCTTCAAGCCGCTCGGGACACATTGGTTACAGTGCGGGCTCGCGTTTCTGAGTTGATATCAGAGGGAAAGGCTGAGGACGAAGCTGTGGCGGCAGACCCATTGGCCGACCTGGACGAAGAGTGGGGGGATTTCTTTATCACCAGCGAAATGATGGTCCGCACCGCGTATCAATCTCTGACCCAATAAAGTAACGCTGGAGAAGGTCTCTCTAGAGATCGTAATATCCGTAGTCGGATAAATCTCCCGCCTCAATCGTTTTAAGGGCACCGGGATTACGCGGGTCGAACTCAAACTGATTTATGGAGTATATCAACGTGTCAATCGTTCCCCGGTCATTGACGAAGGGCAGAACCATCGTTTCTGATCGCATGGGCGTGCCACGCGTTGTCTCCCCTGTCAGTGTGTTGAGGATAATGGCGGGTCTATCCAGTGCCACTTGGGTGCGGTTGCGTGATTTATCTCGCTCTGTGCCCGGATACAAATCAAGAGCGTTGCCACTGGAGATGTCGAACCCGAAGCGGTTTGCCAGGCGTGTTCCAAAAAGCAGAACACGGTGCATATCGTAGCTCTCTATTCGCAAGATCATGCACCCCGGCAGGTGTTCGTAGATGTCCAGAGGGTCAAACGTACCCCAGGATGGAATCTTTGAGCCCTTGCGAATTTTCTTCCAATGCTCAAGGACGGCTGCGTTCTCCAGCAATTGAGGTTTGAGCTCATCCAGCGTTTGGAATGTTGGTTGAGGCTCGGCCATTCTTGAGTTCTGCTCCACTTAGTAAGTTGAAGGCGCCAGGCTCTTAAAGATCAAAGTAGCCGTAGTTCAAAATATCTGCAGCGTGAATGGACTTAAGTTCGATGGGGTCATAAGGGTCGAACTCGAGTTGGCTGATTGGATATAGGAGATATTCGATTTCCATCTTTTCGTTTGTAAGCGGAGCAACAAGGCTCTCAGAACGCATGGGGAGCCCGTTGCCTGTATTCCCCGCAAAGGTGCTGAGAATGATGGCCGGTCTTTCTAAGGCAATTTGCGTTCTGTCCTTCACCTTTTTGCGTTCCTCGCCAGGATACAGATCAAGTCCATTGCTCCCGGTGAGGTCAAAACCAAATCGGCTTACCAATCCCGTGCCAAAGAATTGAACGTGATAGTTATCCTCTTCAAGAATTTTCAGGATCATGCAGCCTGGCATTTGTTCATAGATCGCCAGCGGGTCGAACGCATCCCACCTAGGGACTTTGGCACCATCGCGAAGGCTCTTCCAATACTCCAGGACCTTGGCGATCTCAGGTAACTGAGGCGTAAGTTCATCCAGCGTGTAATATGTAGGCTGGACATGGGGCATTGATGGTCTCACCTCTAACGCTATCGCTTCGAATGAGCTCCATTAGACACAAAAACTGTTAAGGAATGGATTGAGCCGAAAGGGTCTGGGTGAGGGTGCCCATACAGTAAGTGGCATGGAGTCCTACTCACAGCTCAAAGGTTAAGAGAGAGTTATCTCTTAGAGATCGTAGAACACGTAGTCATTGAAGCTGTTTGTGCTAAGCGTGTGCGTGGCCAGTGGTCTGCCCCGGTCGTATGAGAACGTTGTCATGCTAAATAGGAAACGATCTATGCGAGCGTCATTGTTGGCAAAGGGCAACATGATCACTTCCGCAGAGAACGGCGCACCGGCAGCAGTTTTCCCAACAAACGTGGAACTTGCCGCAGCAGGTTTTGTCCGGAGGATCTCAAAACGCTTGACCCCCATTTGGCGCTCTTCAGCATCATAGACATCGAGAAAATTGATCCCCGTTAAATCCAGGCCAAATCTTTCTACCAGGTCGGTGCCGAAAAGAGTGACGCGAAAACACTCTGCCTCTTCCTGATGTATGATCATGCATCCGGACAGGTTCTCTGCGATGTCGAGGAGATCAAGGGATTTCCACGAAGGAACTATTGTGTCGTTGCGCAGGCTCTGCCAGTGGTCGAGTACGATGTTGCTTTCTTCCAGTTTCGGTTCGAGCTGATCGAGGGGCAGGAAAGGTGGTAGTGCGTCTGGCATTCAACTTGGGCCCTGATCGTTTCTGGAAGGACAAATCCCATATCAGATAGCCACAGACTAAAAAAGGTTACCCAAGGGCAGGCTCGAGGGGCGAAGAGGGGAATACCGACAGAGTGGGTTAGAGGCTGTAAAACTTCCGGCGCGAGAACGTGCCGCTCTTAATCTCTCCAAGCATGGCCAATTGATTGGGGGCATTTTTGAGTTGGTTCGTGGAAAACAATACATGGTCCACGACTTGCTCTTCATTCGCGAATGGAAGGGCGATGATTTCAAGCTGCGGAAGAGAGCTGCTACCAGCTTCGCTATCCACTGTCGTTAGAATGGTGGCCGGTCGTGTAATCATCATTTGCATACGTTCGCGAAAGCCCTCGCGCTCATCAGGCTCGTAAGCGTCAAAGAGATTGCGCCCCGTCAAATCTCTGCCAAAGCTTTCGGCAAGCATCGTTCCGAAAAGTGTAATCTCATATACATCATCGCTGACGAGGCGAGCTGCCACGCAGTCGGGCATTTGCTTCCAGATTTCCAACGGATCAAATGCACTCCACAAGGGAACACTAGATCCGGCGCGAAGTTGCATCCAATAGCTGAACACTTCCTTGTTCCCGGGAAGCTGGGGCTCCAATTCACCAAGGGGATAAAAGGTTGGTTCTGAATCTGGCATTTTCAAATCGCCCTATCAAAAGGGTGTGTTCACGTTATCTTCCATAAGCAAACACTAATAATAGTTGATTTAAATCTTATAATATTATCGATATTGGTGTAAAGCGATCTTTATCAAGAGAGGATCACTTACCAATACATATTGGGCAGGAAGGGTCCTTCGGCAAGGCTATGGTGCGTGTTCTTGCCCCTAATCCGTCAATTAGGAGTAATTTACCCGCAAGACTTGTCCCGAATCCAACGATTTCTCGGATTACCTCCAACGCCTGCCAGGCGCCAACGATGCCAGCTACCGCCCCCAGGATGCCTGCTTCTGCGCAGGCGGGAATAGAGCCTTCCGGTGGGGCTTCAGGATAGAGGCAACGGTAACAGGGATAATCTCCTGATTTGTCATAGGCCTTGAAGGTGGCGATCTGTCCGTCAAATTCCCCAATCGCAGCAGAAACCAATGTCTTGGCTTCTGAATAACAAGTGTCATTCACCAAATAGCGGGTCTCGAAATTATCGGATCCGTCGGCAACGATGTCATAGGCCGAAATAAGCTCGCTGGCGTTCTCTGGCGTCAGGCGCATCGTATGGGGGATGACTTTGGTGTCTGGGGTGATCGCAGCGATGGCTTCCTGGGCACTTGTGGTCTTGGCACGGCCAATGTCTTTCGTGCCGTGAATGATCTGCCGTTGAAGATTGGAGAGCGATACCTCGTCGTCATCCACGATGCCCAAGGTGCCCACGCCTGCGGCAGCCAGATAAAGTGCCAGGGGGCTGCCTAAGCCCCCGGCACCGATGATCAGCACTTTGGCGTTCAGTAGTTTTTGCTGCCCCGGGCCGCCGACTTCTTTTAGGACAAGATGGCGGGCATAACGGTCAATTTGGTCCGGTGCCAATGGCTTGGAAGGATGGCTCATGTGCCGACCCGTTCATAATAGATCAAATCGTCCCCATGAAACTTGATGGGCCTTTTGCGGGACAGGCCGCATTTTTCCAGCACCCGGCAAGAGGCGACATTTTCCTCAAAAGCCATGCCCGCAATTTTATCGAGCCGCAACGCGCCCAGCCCGAAGGCAACGCTGGTCAGAGCAGCTTCGGTGGCATAGCCCTCACCCCACCAGGGCTCATCCAGCATGTAAAGAACTTCCGGCGCCTCAAATTCTTCAACCCACTGCAAACCACAATGGCCCATGAGGGTGTCGCTTTGGCGATGGATGATCGCCCATGGCGCATAGCCTCGTTCCGCGCGGCGTTTGCCCCAGACGTGGAATGCCCGGTCGGCGACTTCCGAACCAAATCGCTCAGATGATGACAGCCATTTCGTGATGTTGGGGTTTCCCCAAATGGCGCGATAGGCGGGAAGATCGCCCTCCTCAAGAGGGCGAAGCAAAAGTCGGTCGGTTTCGAGCTGGCTCATGTGTTCTTGATCAAATGCCTTCAAAGAGGGCGGTGGACAAATAACGTTCCGCAAACGAAGGAATGATGGCGACGACCGTCTTGCCTTCCATATCGGGTCGTGCGGCAACTTCCAAGGCAGCCGCAATCGCAGCGCCCGAGGAAATACCAACGGGGATGCCTTCTTCGCGGGCAACTTGCCGGGCCGTTTCAAAGGCGGTCTCGTTGCAGATAGTCACCACCTCATCGATCTGGCTGGTGTCCAGTATAGTAGGCACGAAACCCGCGCCGATGCCCTGGATTTTGTGGGGGCCCGGCTGGCCGCCAGATAATACTGGGCTGTCTTCGGGCTCCACCGCGATCATCTTGATATCCGGATTGTGTTCTTTCAATACCTGGCCAACGCCGGTCAAGGTGCCTCCTGTCCCCACACCGGAGATAATCGCATCCACCTTGCCGCCGGTATCGTTCCAGATTTCCTCTGCAGTGGTGCGGCGGTGAATGGCGGGGTTCGCAGGGTTCTCGAATTGCTGCGGCATCACCGCATCAGGCGTATTGCTGACCAGTTCCTGCGCCCGCGCCAAAGCGCCCTTCATGCCCAGCTCAGCAGGGGTCAACTCCAACTCCGCGCCGAGCAGGATCAACATCTTGCGTCGCTCTAAAGACATGCTTTCCGGCATCACCAGGATCAAACGATAACCCTTGGCCGCCGCCACAAAGGCCAGCGCAATGCCTGTATTACCAGAAGTCGGCTCAATGATCACGGAGCCGGGCTCAAGGCGCCCCTCTTCCTCCAATGCTTCGATCATGGAAACACCGATGCGATCTTTCACGCTTGCGATGGGATTAAAGAACTCGAGCTTCAAAAGAATATCAGCCTTCGCTCCCGCTTCCTGAGGCATGCGCTGCAGGCGGACCAATGGTGTGTCGCCCACGGTGTCCGTGATGGAATTAAACACGCGACCGCGTCCTGGCTTATGCTCGCCCATGGAGTTTCTCCTTGAAATTGGACTAGATGGTGAAATCTAATTTTTTGTTGTTACGACCGGGCACGTTTGCCTCATTGGCCTGGCGACATAAATCTTCAATGGTAACCTGATCCAGATCTTCCAGCATTTTTGCAACGGCAGCATCGATCAGAGGGCGGACGACTTTCTCGCCCAGCTCCGATCCTGCGTTCTCATCAATCTCGTCCTGGGCGCCCTCAATCTGACCAACCAGGCGAACCACCTCGCCCACGGTAATGCGGCGACGTTCCCGCGCCAAACGGTAGCCCCCGCGGGGGCCTCGTACGCCTTTGAGCACATTGGCATGCACCAGGTGTTGCATGACTTGCTCAAGATAGCGCTGGGGGATGCCTTGGCGCTCGGTGATCTCCTTGGCCTGCACGGGTTCGGGTCGGGCATTATAAGCAATGTCCACCACGGCCTCGAGGGCGAGAACTGTCTTGCGAGAAAGTTTAAGCATCAATCGACCTGTTTGTTTTAGTTTGTTCCGGTGGAGCCATGCCCACCTGCGCCCCGTTCCGTTTCGGACAGGGCGTCAACTTCTTGCCATGCAATCTGATGAACTGGTGCGATGACCAGCTGAGCAATTCTGTCGCCGCGATTAATAACAAAGGGCTCAAAGCCCATGTTGAGAAGCAGCACTTTGACCTCGCCGCGATAATCTGAATCCACCGTCCCCGGAGCGTTGACCACTTGGATGCCAAACTTCGCAGCCAGGCCTGACCGTGGCCGTACTTGGATCTCAAAACCTTCGGGGATTGCCACGGTCAGCCCGGTGGGCACCATGGCGCGCTCGCCGGTGTGCAGGGTGATGGGGCTGCCTTGGGTGATCGCAGCTGTGACATCTGCTCCCGCAGAACCGGATGTCATATAGCGGGGTAAGGAAAGCCCTTTTGCATGAGGCAATTGTTTTACTTCAACCGATACGGAATTAGGTGCGCTCACGCGGCAGCTCCTTTTATGTGACCGGCAATCCGCGCGGCCAGGCGAATGGCAACTTCAGCCTTGCCCATGCGCGGCCAATCTTCCATGCCTTTGTCAGTGATTAGATGGACTTCGTTTTCATCTCCGCCAAAAATGCCCGTGCCATCAGAGACATCATTGGCCACCAGCCAGTCGCACCCTTTCTTGAGGCGTTTAGCC
The DNA here is from genome assembly GCA_021774965.1 of Alphaproteobacteria bacterium. Classification (GTDB taxonomy): domain Bacteria; phylum Pseudomonadota; class Alphaproteobacteria; order JAJFIK01; family JAJFIK01; genus JAJFIK01. The sequence continues at coordinate 1,360 of JAJFIL010000240.1, read as the reverse complement.
TTGGCATGGGCCAAAACATCATTGGTCTCAGCTGCAAAGCCGATCACTAACCTTGGACGCAATGGCGCATTAAGTTGTGCGACGGTTTTAAGAATATCCGGGTTCGGAACAAGTTTCAGTTCCGGGCTGGCCTCGCCAATTTTCTTGATCTTGGTGTTGGCAGGGGCCTCGGCGCGCCAGTCGGCAACGGCGGCAGCAAAGACGGCGATATCCGCAGGCAGTGCGGTCTCACAAGCTGCCAGCATTTCTTGTGCGGTTTTGACATGCACAACATTGACCCCTGTTGGATCACTCAATTGTGTGGGGCCGGACACCAGAGTGGTCTCCGCGCCTAAATGTGCAAGCGCCATGGCAATGGCGTGACCCTGTTTGCCGGAGGATTTATTGGCAATGTATCGCACCGGGTCCAGCGGCTCATGGGTCGGTCCGGACGTCACCAGCGCCCGGGTGCCGGTCAACACGCCGCGAGGGGTAAGGATGGTTTCGATAGCGCCAAGAATCTCATCAGGCTCCGCCATGCGGCCCATGCCGAACTCACCGCAGGCCATGTCTCCCTCATTGGGGCCAACCACGCGCACGCCATCGCCGCGAAGCGTTGCAAGATTGCGTGTGGTCGCAGGATGTTCCCACATGCGCACATTCATGGCGGGCGCAATCAGCACCGGCTTATCGGTCGCCATGAGTGTTGTAGTGGCAAGGTCAGAGGCAAGCCCAACTGCCATCTTGGCCATCAGGTCCGCAGTTGCCGGAGCCACTACCACCAAATCGGCCTGACGGGAGAGCTCAATATGCCCCATTTCGGCTTCGTCGGTGAGGTCAAAGAGGTCCTGGTAGACTTTGTCTTCGGTAAGCGCACCAATGGTCAGCGGTGTAACGAACTCTGCCCCACCCTTGGTCAGGATGGCGCGTACGCTTGCGCCTTTCTTGCGCAGGCTGCGGATCAGCTCATGGCATTTAAAGGCCGCAATGCCGCCGCCGATGATAAGAAGAACGCGTTTCCCCGCCATTGGAAGGGCGCTTGTCTGCACCATGAAAACCTCATTTCCTGCGTCAGTGGCGGGAATATAGTGATTTACGTGGGCTTTGTGTAGTTATATTTTGGGGTGTGAAAAATCACCCCAACAGCGCGGCTAGGGCCATGGCGACCAGCGCGCTGGCTCCCACCCACATGGCGGTGCGGCCGGATTTGGTGCGACGAGCTTCTTCCTCGCCAATGGCGCGGGCGGTGTCGGGGTGCAGGCGTACGCCCTCTTCATCCACCATGTCGGTGACCACCACGGCGGCATCTTCCAGCTTTTCGATCATCTCCGGCAGGCGGGTGATAATGCGGCTTAAGTGCCCGGCGGCGTCGGCGGCCTCG
>JAJFIL010000239.1 GCA_021774965.1 Alphaproteobacteria bacterium | reverse complement strand
AGCACGGATCAACGCGGACACAGGGGTCGGCCCTTCCAACGCGTCCGGCAACCAGGTTTGCAGGAAGAACTGCGCCGACTTGCCCATGGCGCCCATGAACAACAGAAGGCATGTCACCGTCATGACATCAAATTGCCAGCTCAGGAAAGTCATCTGACGGCCAGCCATATCCGGCACTGCGGCAAAGACCTCGTCAAAGTTCAGCGTCCCGAACAGTAAGAAGACCGCCGCGATACCGAGGACAAATCCAAAGTCCCCCACCCGGTTGACCACAAAGGCCTTGATGGCGGCAGCGTTGGCGCTGGGTTTTTTATACCAGAAGCCAATGAGGAGATAGGAGCATAGCCCCACCCCTTCCCAGCCAAAGAACATCTGAACGAAGTTGTTCGAGGTCACCAGCATCAACATGGCGAAGGTGAACAAGGAGAGATAGGCGAAGAACCGCGAGCGATGCGGGTCATCATGCATGTAGCCGATGGAATAGACATGCACTAGAGCGGAGACCCCGTTCACCACCACCAGCATGACCGCGGTCAAGGTGTCGATACGCAGGGACCAGTTGATGGCCATGTTGCCACTGTCGATCCAGGTCAGCACATGGATCAGCTGGTCCTGGTGACCAAAGCCAACACGATAAAGCGCCACACACGACAGAAGCGCTGCGGTGACCAAAAAGCCGGAGGTGATCACTTCGCTTGCGCGCGGGCTCATCCGGGAGCCAAAGGCCCCTGCGATGAATGCGCCTAACAGAGGCAGGAAGACAATGAGGTGATACATGGTGTCTGCCCTAGCCCTTCATCATGGAGACGTCTTCGACGTCAATGGAGCCGCGATTGCGGAAGTAAACAACCAGAATAGCCAGCCCGATGGCGGCCTCTGCTGCGGCAACCGTCAGCACGAACAACGCAAAGACCTGGCCCACCATGTCCCCCAGAAAGGCTGAGAAGGAGACCAGATTGATGTTGACCGAAAGCAGGATCAGTTCGATCGACATCAGAATGATGATGATGTTCTTGCGGTTCAGGAATATCCCGAAAATCCCCGTGGTAAAGAGGATCGCGGCAACAGTGAGGAAATGTCCAAGTCCGATTTCCATGGGTTAGATCCCCTGCCCTGATTTGACTTCGACAACTTCCATCGAGCCCTCCGGCGTGCGCGCCACCTGGTCCGAAATGTTCTGGCGCTTCACATGCGGCTTGTGGCGCAAGGTCAGCACAATGGCCCCGATCATGGCCAGCAGCAGGATCATGCCTGCGGCCTGGAAGAGGTAGATGTAGTCTGTGTAAAGAATGGCGCCCAAGGCTGCGATATTGGAGATCTCGCCCGGGTCCGGCATGGGCACAACGCGGACGGTGGCTGTTTCAGGCGCTGCCACCAGAGTGCCCAGCACGAGGAAAAGCTCCGTCAGCACAATCAAACCGACCATGGCGCCAACGGGCAGATACTGCAGCACGCCGCTTTTCAGCTCGGTAAAGTCCACGTCCAGCATCATCACCACAAACAGGAACAACACAGCGACTGCGCCCACATAGACAACGATCAGCAACATGGCCAGGAACTCTGCCCCCAGCAGCACGAACAAGGCAGCTGCGTTAAAGAACGTCAGAATAAGAAACAGAACCGAATGCACAGGATTGCGCGCTGCGATCACAAGGAAAGCAGCGGCGACCATCACCCCGGCAAACAAATAAAAGGCAAGTGCGCTCAGCACCATGACGTATTCCTTTTCTCAAGCACCCCGGCAATTACCGATATGGTGCGTCGAGTTCCATGTTTTTGGCGATCTGGCGTTCCCACCGATCTCCGTTGGCAAGCAATTTATCTTTGTCGTACATCAGCTCTTCGCGGGTCTCGGTCGCGTACTCAAAGTTCGGACCTTCCACGATGGCATCCACGGGGCATGCTTCCTGGCAATAGCCACAGTAGATGCATTTGGTCATGTCGATGTCATAGCGGGTGGTCCGGCGGGTGCCGTCGCTTTCCCGCAAATCAGCTTCAATAGTGATGGCCTGGGCCGGGCAAATGGCCTCGCACAGTTTGCAGGCAATGCAGCGTTCTTCCCCATTGGGATAACGACGCAAGGCATGTTCCCCGCGAAACCGTGGAGACAATGGCCCCTTCTCGAACGGATAGTTCACCGTCGGTTTGGGACGGAAGAAATAGCTCATCGCCAGGAAAAAGCTCTTTACGAACTCCCAGAGGAAGGCAGATTTTATTGCACGGATCGCAGCCGACATCGGTTCCGTCCCTTAGAAGTAGGCCAGCACGAAGGCTTCGAAAATCACGAAGGCCAACGAGACAGGCAAAAAGACTTTCCAACCCAAACGCATGAGCTGGTCATAGCGGTAACGCGGCACCATGGCTTTGACCATGGCGAACAAGAAGAAGAAGAACGTGGTCTTAATGGCAAACCAGATCACGCCCGGCACCCAGGTAAAGATGGCGATATCCAAGGGAGCGTGCCAGCCGCCAAAGAACAACAGCGTGCAGAGCGCGCACATCAGAACAATGGAGACGTATTCCCCGATCATGAACAAGAGATAGAGCGAGGAGGCATATTCCACCTGATAGCCCGCTACCAGCTCAGACTCAGCTTCCGGCAAATCAAACGGTGGCCGGTTGGTTTCCGCCAAGGCTGAGATAAAAAAGATCACAAACATGGGGAAGAGTGCGATGAAATGCCAGTTCCAGAAACCGCCCGCCTGGTGTGTTACAATATCGGTGAGGTTCAAGGAGCCCACCCACAGAAGCACCGTAATCAGCACAAAACCGATGGAGACTTCATAAGAGACCATCTGCGCGGCAGACCGGAGCGAGCCCAGAAACGGGTACTTCGAATTGGAGGCCCAGCCCCCCATGATGATGCCGTAAACACCCAAGGATGAAACCGCAAAGATATAGAGAATGCCTACGTTAATGTTAGAGACCGCCCAGCCTTCGGCCACAGGGATCACCGCCCATCCGGCCAGAGCGAGCGTCATGGTCACAATGGGGGCAATGACAAAGACAGCCTTGTCCGTGCCTGACGGAATCACCGGTTCCTTCAACATGAACTTGAAGAAGTCTGCGAAGCTTTGAAGCAGGCCGAACATGCCCACCACATTGGGGCCCCTGCGCAATTGCACCGCGGCCCAGACCTTGCGATCCATCAACAACAGAAACGCAATGGCCACCAGCAACACGACCACAAGCAACAAGATGTGGCTGATGGCGGCTACGAAGAAGCCCCATTCCGGTCCCAGCAGGTTTTGGAAAAACTCGTACATCGTTCCTCTACTCCGCCGCGGCTTGGGTTTTGGGTGAATTAAATGTCCGACTGCATTCGGCCATGGTCTTGGATGCCCGTGCGATTGGGTTTGTCAGGTAATAGTCCGTGACCGCCAGAGCAAAGCCAGCGTCACTGATCGTGCCCGCCTGCCCCACACCATCGAGATTGCCCGATGCAGCACCGGGGGCATTGTTGATAGAGCCGAATGTTGGATGCGCTTCGATCATCTGGCTCAGCAATGCTTCCTGAGTATCAAACGGCAGGGTCTTGCCCATGGCCTTGGACAATGCGCGGATGATGGCCCAATCGTCCTTGGCCTCCCCGGGAGGGAAGTTCGCGCGATGGCCGCGCTGAACCCGACCTTCGGTATTCACCCACAGAGCGTTCTTTTCCGTATAGGCCGAGCCGGGCAGGATGACATCTGCCAGATGCGCGCCCTTGTCGCCATGGTGACCCTGGTAGACCACAAAAGATTTCAACGGACCGGCCACTGGGAATTCATCGGCGTTGAGCAAGTACAAGAAACTCACATCGCCTTTGGCGGCACCGTCAAGAATGCCCGCTACATCACCGCCGCCGTCTTGAGGCACAAATCCCAGATCGAGACCATTGATCATGCCGGGATCGGTGTGCAGCACATTAAGCCCGTTCCAGTCATCGGAAGCCTTGGTTAGCTTGGCGCATGCCGCAAGGATTGCCGCGCCATCTTCGCGAGCCAACGCGCCCTGACCGATGATGATCATGGGCTTCTCTGCATTCTTAAGAACATCCGCAAACGGATGGCTTGCGAAGTCATTCAGCAGAGCGGCGTTATCGCCGAGGTGCTCATAGGCATAAGTCAGGTCATTGGCAGGGCCGAGAACGGCAATACGTTCGCCCTTCTTGCCAAAGCCCAGATCCAGATAGCGTTTTCGAATGCGGGCGTTCAGCACCGGTGCTTCGACGCGCGGGTTGGAGCCCACGATGAGCAGCGCATCGGCTTGGTCAATTCCGGCAATGGTGGAATTGAAGAGATAACCGCTACGGTTCCCCGCTTCGAGCTTTGCGCCATTTTCGCGGCAGTCAATGCTGGCAACGCCCAAGGAGCCCATGAGGGTTTTCAGGGCATATTGGCTTTCCGAACAGGCCAAGCCACCTGAGATGGCAGCTGCTTTCGAGGCGTCACTTGGGAAGGCATCGGCCACAGCAGCAAGGGCTTCGTCCCAACTTGCGGGGGTCAGCTTGCCCTCGCGGCGCACATAAGGTTGATCCAGGCGCTGGCTCTTGAGCCCGTCCCAGATGAAACGGGATTTATCGGCCAGCCATTCCTCGTTCACGTCCTCATGGGTGCGCGGCATGATGCGCATCACCTCACGGCCCCGCGCATCCACGCGAATGGCGGTGCCCACGGCATCCATCACGTCCACGCTTTCGGTCTTGCGCAGCTCCCACGGGCGCGCATGGAAGGCGTAAGGTTTCGAGGTCAACGCACCTACCGGACAAAGATCGATCACGTTACCGGAAAGCTCAGATGCGAGAGCCTTCTCAAGGTACGTTGTGATTTCCGCGTTCTCGCCCCGGCCCAGAAGGCCCATGTCTTTCACGCCCGCCACTTCGGTCGTGAAGCGTACACAGCGGGTGCAGTGAATGCAGCGGGTCATCATGGAGCGGACCAGCGGGCCCATTTCCTTGTCTTCGACGGCGCGTTTGTTTTCTTCAAAGCGCGAGCGGTCGGTGCCGAATGCTACGGCCTGATCCTGCAAATCGCACTCGCCGCCCTGATCGCAGATCGGGCAATCCAGCGGGTGATTGATGAGCAAAAACTCCATCACCCCTTCGCGGGCTTTTTTCACGATGGGCGAGTTGGTGTTGATCTTGGGCGGCGTGCCATCGCGATCGGGCCGCAAATCGCCCACGCCCAACGCACAAGAGGCTTGAGGTTTAGGCGCGCCCACCCATTCCACCAGACACATGCGGCAGTTGCCCGCCACGGAAAGACGCTCATGGTAACAGAAACGCGGGATCTCAGCGCCCGCTTCCTCGCAGGCCTGCATCACCGAATAGTTCCGCGGAACCTCGATTTCTTCACCGTCCACAATGACTTTGACGAGATCAGACATTACGCGGCCTCCGCTTCGGCGGGTTTGAGAGCGATGAAATTGAAGGCCAATACGGCCCCCATTATTGAGCCTGTTCGAAGGACTGTGCTCACCAACATGTCCATATTGAACCCGTTACCAATCAACGCCGGACCAAGTGGCTGAAACCCCCACAAACACGCCATATAGAAGCCCATAACCAAGAACCATGAGGGCACCCGGGTCCCAAGTGTTCCCACAGTCAATAACCCGCCGAAAAGACAAACAAGCATAAAGACTACGACAGCGGTCAGACCCCACTGGTATGCACTGGCTTCAGAGAGGTGGGGGCCTTCGAAGTACGCTCCCCAAATAAAAATACATGCGACGCCATAGACACTCGTCACGGCAGCAGCAAGAACAAAACGAAGGAAGGTAGTTTCCATAGCCCCTACTCCGCCGCTGACGCATTGCGAGACGCGTACTCGTCGATGCGTGCTTCGATGACAGGACGGAAGTGGCGGATGAGGCCTTGTACGGGCCAGGCCGCTGCATCTCCCAATGCGCAAATGGTGTGGCCTTCGATTTCTTTCGAGACGTCCAGCAGCTTGTCGATCTCTGCGTAAGAGCTTTCACCGCGCACCATGCGTTCGAGCACGCGCCACATCCAGCCGGTACCCTCGCGGCACGGCGTACATTGCCCGCAGCTTTCGTGCTTATAGAAATAAGCCAGCCGCGCGATGGCCGCGATCATGTCAGTGGATTTGTCCAGCACGATCACCGCCGCCGTGCCCAGGCCCGATTGCAGGTCGCGAAGCGTGTCAAAATCCATAGGCAGGTCATCACACACGCTTGCTGGCAGGCAAGGCACGCTTGAGCCGCCAGGGATCACGGCCAGCAGGTTATCCCAGCCCCCGCGCACACCGCCGGCGTGGCGCTCGATCAGCTCGCGGAAGGGAACGCCCAGTTCTTCTTCCACGTTGCAAGGATTATTCACATGACCAGAGATGGAGAACAGTTTGGTGCCCGTATTGTTGGGACGGCCCAACCCCTCGAACCATTCCGGTCCGCGTCTAAGAATGGTGGGCGTGACGGCGATGCTTTCCACGTTGTTCACCGTGGTCGGGCAGCCATAAAGCCCCATGTTGGCGGGGAATGGCGGTTTCAGGCGCGGTTGGCCCTTTTTGCCTTCCAGGCTTTCCAGCAGTGCTGTTTCCTCACCGCAGATATAAGCGCCCGCGCCGTGGTGGACATAGATGTCGCAATCCCAGCCGTGGATATTGTTTTTGCCAATGAGCTTGGCCTCATAGGCCTCATCGATGGCGGCCTGTAGCGTCTCGCGCTCGCGGATATATTCGCCGCGGATATTGATATAGACCGCATTGGCGCGCATGGAAAAAGCCGCG
>JAJFIL010000238.1 GCA_021774965.1 Alphaproteobacteria bacterium | reverse complement strand
AGGTATTACCGGATGGCTGGAAGGAATAATAACGGCCGCCTGGCCCGAATTTGGCTGGATGCGCCCGGCTGGGCTTCTGGTCGCCACCATGGCCTTTGGGTTTTACATGGGGCTAGCTGGTCCCGGCAGCGTTGGTGGTGTTTCCGCAACTGACACTGATGTGTTTGCCTATGTCTTCTCGCTGCCCAATGCGACGGACTGGGATGATGGGAGTTGGCAATGAGCGATAGTGGACCAATGAGCGGTGGACGTTTGTGGCTGGGCGTGGCGCTGGTTCTGTCACTGGCGGTCAATACATTCTTTGTAGGGATTGGTGTCGGACGTCGAGCCCATACCGAAGGCTGGACCCATAATATGCACGAGCGGATGACCGAAGAACATTTGAGCGGCAGCGAAGTTCCCTTTGGCCATTTCCCAACCTCGTTTCATCTGGATCCGCGGCATCTGGGGCGCGCCTTGCCAGAAGGGGAGGCGCGTGATCGGGCGGTTGCCATAATGGAGGTGCATCAGGATCGGATTCGCGAATTGCTGGATGAAGCGGGAGCTGCGCGCTTTGAGGCAATTGAGACTTTGCGCGCAGACGAGTTCGATGAGGATGCTCTGGCAGAGGCTTTTGCCGTCTCTCGGGCTGCAGATGATGCGGTGGCTGCCGCCGTGCATGCACTGGTGGTGGAGATGACCTCTAGCATGAGCCCGGCGGAACGGGCCGTGATGGAAGAGCGGATGGGCCAAAGGATGCGAGATCATCAACGTCGCCGGGAGCACTTTGAGCGTCGGCGTGATGGAGCCCCAGGAGGCCCACCTTTTGGGCCACGCGGCGGGGGCGGCGATCGTCGCCGAGACCACCCTTAATCTTTTGTCTTAGCGTCTGGGCAGGATGAGGCGGGCTGTGGTGCCGTAACCTTCTTCGCTCTCAATCGTCAGGCTGCCCCCGTTAAGGCGCGCCAGAGAGCGGCTGACCGCAAGGCCAATGCCAAGACCGGAGCTTTCTTCACCTGAGATATGTGCATCGGTATCGATCATGGCAAAGGGCTGACCCAAGCGCTCCATAATGTCCGGGGCAATGCCGATGCCGGTGTCATCGATGACGATGGTGACCTTCTCAAGATCGATTTCTGATTTTACCGAGATGCGACCACCGGTCGGCGTGAACTTCATGGCGTTGGACATGATGTGCATGATGATCTGGCGTACGGCCATGGGATCGGCATTGACCGTGGGCAGTCTTTCCACATCTTCCATCAAGGAGATGCCAGCGGCATAGACCCGCGGGCGCAGCATGGCCAGGCAATCCACAATGGTCTTTTCCAGATCGATGCGTTGACGGTCGATGGGAACATCACCGGCCTGGATCTGGCTGACATCCAGAATGTCACCGATGAGGCTTAGAAGGTCTTCGCCGCTTTTGTGAATGTCATTGGCATATTCGCTGTATTTGTCATGACCGAGGGGGCCAAAGATTTGCCCCCGCATCATGTCCGCAAACCCCAGAATAGCGTTGAGCGGTGTGCGCAGCTCATGGCTCATGTGGGCCAGGAATTCAGATTTTGCTCGGGTGGCATCATCGGCGCGTTCTTGTTCGCGCGAGAGATCCGATTGAAGGTGCGCGACCTCTTGGCCAAGCCCTTCTGATTGCTGCCGGAGACTGGAGAGTTCTTTGACGGCTTGGCGCAGTTCGCTTTCCTGATCACCCAAGGCCTGTTCCCGATCCTTGAGGATCGAGATATCCACCAGCATCTCCAGCGTATCGCCATTGGGAAGGCCATGCCGGCTGAGCATGAACTTGCCCTTGTTGGTCTCAATAAGATTGCTCTTGCGATCAAGGATGCGCGTGATGCCCTTGCCATGCAGGGTCTTGATCATCTCCCGGGGCGCACCAAGCAGCATATCGATGGAGGCAAGCTCCAGAAATTCCGAGTAATTTGGATTGGCGCGGATGAGGTGGCCATAACGATCCCAGATGGCCATGCCATTGGGAGAAATATCCAGTGACGCGACCAAGTGTAGGGTGTCGGCAGGGGCCGCAGGCTTTGCCGGAGGTCCCAGGCGCCAAGTGACGATGGCAGCAATTCCGGCACCACCGCCGAGGGCGAACAACAAGAGCCCAATGCCAAGTACTGGAACTGCGTCAGGCCAGGCCGGTGCGCTACGGGCAATGATGCTGATGGCGACAGCCAGAAGGGCAAAGACAAGAGCCCCCCCAAGAAGGGCACCCTCCTGTTGAGAGAGAGAGGTGCGCACACGCTGGGGCGCTATTCGAGCCTGGCCAATGCCGTTGGTTTGGCCGCTCGCCAGATTACTGGAATGGCTGGTAGAATGGCCGGCGGGATGGCCCCCAAATTGACCACCCGCCTGACCACCTGATTTGCCCCCCGGCAAACTTTGGCTCAAAGCCCGACCCTCATTCTGATTTACAACGGCACTACTCGCTGCCATTTCCACAAAGCCCCCTGAATCCCGCGCCTAAGGTCGGTTTAGTCGGTTAACGAAACGTTAACCCGAGAGAGTCCGCGTAACGATTCGGTAAGAAAAAAGTATGAGAGATTAATTTCGCCTTGTCAGGATTGCGCAGGGCAAAGAATCGACCTGAGGACAAAAGAATCAGGAGGCCATTTTTCGGCGTTCGAATTGCGGGTCTATATTGACGTCGCGCCGGCGACGATCGGGCCCGGTAAAATTGTCTTCGTTCACATGCTTGCGCGGGCAATCGTACAGACACAGAAGTTTTTGAAAGAGGACTTGTGGGTTCAGGGGTTTCCCGATGACGTCGTTTGCACCGGCATCCCGAACTTCAAAGATTATCTCCCGGATGGCATTTCCCATCATTAGGATCATGGGCAACTCTGTATTGGGGCTGTCAGGACTTCTCCGAATCAGTTTGGCAAAACTAATGCCGCTCGTTTCCTGCATGTCCTCGTCAACAAGCGTGAAGTCAAAAAAATCATTAGAGAGCAGGTCGAAAGCAGCTTTTCCATTCGGTGCACGTTTGATATTGCGAAAACCATATCGAAAGAGAAACCTGGAAGCGATTCCGGTTAGGTGCACGGACTCGCTTACGATCAAAATGCTCAAATCCTTAAAGCGCGGATCATACAGGTCATCCTTTGGTGTCGACATCGTATCCTCTTCGGTCGCAACACCCCCTCGAAGCCAATTTTAGGCTGCCAGGGTAAAGGGCCTGTTGCCGGATAGAGGAAATATAAGGGGTTTTTGGAGTGGGGATTAACCCAGCTCAGCAATGAGATGTTGACCATGTGTTCGCAAAATAAATCAGGACACTGATTTTCTGCGCTCGCCTGCGGAAAGATTGTCTACTTTGCGGCGGCGACGACGGTCTGGTCCGGTGAAGCTTTCAGCAGTGATATGTTTTCGCGGGTTATCGTATGCAGAGGAAAGTTTTTGGAAAAGAGACTGCGCATTGAGCGGTTTGCTGATGATGTCATTGATACCGGCATCGCGCACTTGGAAGATCGTCTCTCTGACGGCGCTTCCAATCATCATGACTATGGGCAATTCCGGATTGGGGCTGTCAGGATTTCTGCGGACCATCTCGGCGAATGCAATACCGCCAGCGACTTCCATGTCTTGATCAGTCAATGCGATGTCAAAAAAGTTGTCCGCAAGTAATTCGAATGCGGCCTTGCCATTCAGTGCAATCTTGAGATCCCGGAATCCGAACCGGTGCAAAAGCTTAGTGACCAATCCCGACAAATGGCTGGATTCGCATACCACCAAGACGGCTAATTCCGCAAAACGCGGATCGTAAAGATCGCTCTTCTGAGCAGACATGGCGCCCCTCACGCGTGGGAGTAGTTTTCTCGCTAGCGATTTTACACCCCCGAAAGTAAAATATATCTTGAGGTAAGTTGCCTTGCCGTTTGCCTTTGGGCCGTTATGGACTTGTTACAGGTTCGTTAACCCTGCGGTCCTCTGAGATGGATTGGAGATCACATCTGCGGCGGCGATCGGGGCCAAAATAGTCCTCCGCCTTCACATATTCCCTGGGATTGGAAATCACGGACATTGTCCTCTGGAAGAGGGTATTGGCATTAAATGGCCGACCAATGATCTCATTGATTCCAACGTCCCGTGCTTCGAAAATTGTGTCCCGATTGGCACGACCAGTGACGAGTATGATGGGCAGCTTTTTGTTTGGAGACAAAGCCCCCTTGCGGATTAATTTTGCGAGGGCAATGCCGTCTGCCTTCTGCGAATCTCCGGCGGTCAAGACTATACTGATGTGAAAGGCCCGGGTTCGCTGGAACGCATCGGTCTCGTTCAGGGCATATTTTATGTCTCGGAAGCCGAAGCCACGCAGCAGTTTGGACATCATGTTCACTTTGGTCTTGGTGTCATCGACAACCAAGGCGGTCAGTTTCTTGAAACGCGGATCAATCAAGTTCTCTTTGGATGGAGACATACGGCACCAGTTGCTATTGAGTTTCAATAGCCCCAGCTTAATGGCCGGATGTAAATGCATCCTTTTCTGTTAAGACGTGATGGTTTACGGCGCTTCCCCTTCGCTTGGTTAGGTGTTCCTTAAACCGCGAATAAATAGGGGAATTGGAGCTGGATTTGCAGCTGATCTTCACGTTGTTTCAGGCAAAGAACGGCATAGCCAAGCCTGGTTCAACGCCAAAAATGAGGGAAATTTGCTTTAACGAAATCGAGGAAGAACCTCTTAACCCATAATTGTTTTGGGGGGGGAAATGTTACCAGCTGCACCTTGAATTACTAACGCCTTGGCATTTTTTTGATAATTGAAGGATCTGGGAGGGATGCTCGTCCTTTCTTGGTAGGCTTGCTGAGACAGTTTTGATCCGCACCCTCATGGCTCTTCGGATTTGCAAAGTACCTGCAGGCAATAACGTTAGGACGCTGACTTCCTTCGGCTTCTACCACTGAATTCAAGATCGTGCGTGCGCCGACGATCCGGTCCCGAAAATTCCTCAGAGTCTACGTATTCGCGTGGGTTATGCACTACGGATGAGAGCTTTTGAAACAAAGCAAGGGAGTTGAACGGTTTGCCGATTATTTCGTTGGCACCCTCATCCCGTACTTTGAAAATCATATTTCGATTTGGGCTCGCCGTCATTAATATCACGGGCAATTCCTTGTTTGGGCTAGCCTCGTCTCTGCGAACCATGGTGGTGAGGGAGACATCATCTGCTTCCTCTTCGGCATAGTTAGCCAGGATAATGTCGATGCGATGTTCGCGGGTATGTTTGAATGCAAGCTCTTCGGTTCGTGCAATCTTGACGTCTCTAAACCCAAAACTTCTCAAAAGTTTGGATAGCATATCGATTATTCTGGTGGAACTATCCACCACCAAAATGGTCATCTCCGCAAAGCGAGGATCGATCAACCTGTCATCCGAAGGACTCATGTGCCTTTACCAATTTCCAATATCTTGGACGCAGATGTTATGCGTTCCGAGTAAACGTAATCTTACATATCTGAGTGGGCGTTTCCCCAACGTTCAATCTTGGCTAAACCCGCCCCTGTAATTTCTCTCGTTCTTCCCCAAAAGCTCTGTTTTACCTTCTGTTCACCATGATTGCGTCAACAGAGGTAAGACACCAATCGGCAAATTTCGTGGGAGGCGCGGGCACCGGGTTTATTGAACCTCGCGCGATTGCATTTCGTCTGGGCCCGAGGCAGGTATTTCCTCCACTCCCCATTCCATGGTCACGCCGCCAAGAGAATTGGTGAGTTGAGGTATTGGTGGTGCAATCCGCCGTTCTGGCCCGCTGTAATTTGCATCATCTTCATGCCTGCGATTTGGGCCGAAATAGGTTTCGGTCCGAACGAAGAACCTTGGTTTTTCAACCAATTGAGTAATTTTACTCAGAAGGGCAAGAGGATTGAGCGGGTCGCACATGAACTCCGTTGCTGCCGTATTCTTAAGAGCGCAGGGGCCTTCTTTCATTGAGGGGCAGGGGCACAGCCGCCCAGGGTGGGCACTGTAGAGGATAAAAGGAACATATCGATTTTGACATTCATCACTTGCGCGAACGAGCTCGGGAAAAGTGGTGCCATCGCTTTGTGTTGTTTCATGGTCCGCAATAACCAGGTCGATATCGGTCTTGCACAGGACCTGCATGGCCGTCGAGACATTCCTCGAGGCAAGCACGCGACCAATACCAAACGCTCTGAGCAGGATTGAGGTAACTTCCAGCGCATTCCCGTTGCCATCAACCAAAAGCACTTTCAGAGATTTGTAGTTGGGATTTTGATCCATCCAATTTGCGCTCAGGGCATCCTTTCAGCAGAACTTGACTGAAAGGATGCCATTGGTGTGCTAACAAATCGTCACTCGCGTTAATCAAGGTCCTCTGTGCCCGAAATCCGAGAGACGGTCTCGAAAAGATTGTCGGAAAGACCGCTCTGGTTGAGAATGCGTTGCAGGCAGGTCTTGGCCTTTGCCTGGCGTGCCTCATCAAAGCGCTGCCATGTCTCGAAAACAATCGCGATACGCCCCGCAACAAGTGGGTTGAGCTTATCCAGGGCGAGCAATTGATCGGCTAGGAACTCATAGCCACTTCCATCGGCTGCATTAAAGTGTCGCTGATTGAAGAAGCCAAACGCCGCCACAAGAGATCTCATGCGATTGGGGTTCTTCAAGCTATAGGCAGGATGCTTTGCCAACTCGTTCACATGAGCGATTGTGTCGGTGCGCGATGATGTGGCTTGAACGCGGAACCATTTATCGGTCACAAGTGTATCGTGTTGCCATTTGTCATAGAATGCTGCCAATGCCGTATCCCGGTGGGGCGTTTGCAAGCTGGCCAAAACGCTCAAGCCCGCCAGCTCATCCGTCATGTTGGTAGCGCTATTGAAATGGGCAAACGCCAGCTCATGGCTTTCATCCGTATCGAGAGTAGACAAAAGCCCCATGCAGCGGTTGCGCAAGGCCCGGCGGCCGGCTTGTTCCGCACTGGGCGAGAATGGCTCGTCGCTGCCCAGGTTTTCATAGCAAGCCTCAAGGTCCGATTTCAGATTTGTCGCAATGGTTTTTGAAAGCTGTTTGCGTGCGTCGTGGATGGCATCGGGATCAATGGTGTCCATGGCTTGGCCGAGAGCCTGTTCAGTGGGCAAGAGCAAGGCACGCGCCTTGAACGCAGGATCCAGGCTCTCATCCAGCAATATACTGCGCATGGCCTCAATGAAATCACCGTCTTCGTCAGCAGGCTGATTGTTCTGTGCGGCTTTGATCATGCCCAACAGCAAATCGCGCCCATAGGTCTGGCCCGCTTCCCAGCGGTTAAAGGCATCGGTATCATTGGCCATCAAGTGGCGTCGGTCCGCGGCGCTGAGATCATCTTCCACAACGACAGGGGCAGAAAATCCGCGGAATAGAGACGGTACCGGGCGTTCTGTAATGCCAGTAAAGCGGAAGGTCTGTGCTGCTTGCGTGAGTTCCACCACACGATTGTCAGCGGCCTCCGCAACATTGTCCCCTTCAAGCCGCAAGGGCAGGGCTGCACCGCTTGCCCCAACAAGACCCATGGTGACAGGCATGTGCTGGGGGTTTTTGGTCGGCTGGCCCGGCGTGGGTTTGGTTTCCTGAGACAGGGTCAACTCATAGATGCCCGCTGCTTCGTCCCATTTGCCGCTTGCCTTGATATGCGGCGTTCCGGCCTGGCTATACCAGCCGCGGAACTGAGTGAGGTCCTTGCCGCTGGCGTCTTCCATGGATTTTACAAAGTCTTCGACGGTGGCCGCTTCCCCATCATGGCGTTCGAAATAAAGGTCGGTCGCTTTGCGGAAATCTTCGGCCCCCAGAAGCGCCTTTAACATGCCTGCGACTTCCGAGCCTTTTTCATAGACGGTGGAGGTATAGAAATTATCGATCTTGATATAGCTCTCGGGCCGAACCGGATGGGCGAGAGGCCCTGCATCTTCACCAAACTGTCGCGCTCTCAAGTTGGCCACAGCGTTGATGCGGGCGACATTCTTCTCACGCATGTCTTCGGTAAAGCCGTTATCGCGATAGACCGTAAAGCCTTCTTTCAGGCACAGCTGGAACCAATCGCGGCAGGTGATGCGGTTGCCGGTCCAGTTGTGGAAATACTCGTGAGCGACAACGCCTTCGATGCGCTCATAATCATCGTCGGTAGCGGTTTCAGGTTTAGCCAGAACAAGCGCTGAATTGAAAATGTTCAGGCCCTTGTTTTCCATGGCACCTGCGTTGAAGTCATCCACCGCGACGATGTTGAACACGTCCAGATCATATTCGCGGCCATAGACCTCTTCGTCCCATTTCATGGAGCGCTTGAGGCTGTCCATGGCATAGTCGCATTTGTCCGCATCCTGCGCCCGCACATAAATACCCAGCTGAACCTTGCGCCCCGAGGCGGTGATGAACGTGTCTAGCGGTCCGGTCAAATCTCCGGCAAC
>JAJFIL010000237.1 GCA_021774965.1 Alphaproteobacteria bacterium | reverse complement strand
ACCAGCGGTGCCTTGGGCGCGGCCTTCTTTAGGACCAGCGCGGTGATGGCGTGATTGACGGCGTGCATTTGTCTGTCCTTTCGTTTTCCGTTACTTCCAGTGACCCTCCCCGGCTTGACCGGGGAGTCCATGCCGCTACGACCTTTGTGGTTTAGACATGGATCGCCCGGTCAAGCCGGGCGACGTCAATAGGGAGGTAGTGAGCATCTGCTAACTACATAGATAAAAAATTTTTGCGGCGCCCGATTGGGTGCTAGACCAGCAGCTTCTCCAGCATGGCCAAGCTCTCTTTTCGATAGGCGCTGATGGACTTAGTAAGCCCTGCCTGCCGCGCCATGCGGGCGAGCTGGCCAATGACGCCCATGACAAAGACTACCTGCAGTTCCAGAGATTGTTCCTTTGTGACAGCGCCTGTCCGGCGACCTTGCTTTAAAAGCTCCCGCACATGGGTGACTTGCGTGCGCGTCTTGAGCTCGCTCGGCATGGTGGGCCAAAAGCGAGGCAGATTGTCATTGATGAAATCCAAAGCCTCGGGGGCTTGTTCAAATAGTTTCATCAGGGTACTGAGGTATTTATCCAATGCCTCATGAAAAGGCAGTTCGGTTTTAAGCGCCATCTCCATACGCCCCACCATTTCGCGATAGCAGCCCTCGAACAAGTCCGCCGCCATGGCTTCTTTGGATTTATAGTGCTTATAGAGCGCCGGGTTGGTGAACCCTGCCTCCCCCGCCACATCGCGAATGGTCACCCCATCAATGCCGCGCGCCGCAAACAGTTTTAGGGCGCTGCGCAGGATCGCCTGTTTCGCGGGCGGGGCATCAGGGGCAATGGTGAAGGGTTTTAGACTCATGAACGGGAAGTTAGCATATGCTAACTTGAAGTCAAGAGACTAAAATTCCAAGCCACCCCCACCCGGCTCGATGCTCTCGCCGACCTCCCCCATCAAAGGGGGAGGTGTGAAGGTGCGATTTTCGCCCCCTCCCCCCAGCGTGGGGGAGGGTTGGGGAGAGGGGGCGGAGCGAGAACTTACACCCCCGGCGGCGCAGGCGGCTCATCCGGACCGCGCACCTGATCGCGCACCTTCTTGATCTCGCGCTTTACCGTATCGGTGGCGGCCTTGATGTGCGTCGAAGCGCGGGTGCTGTCGCGCGCTAGTTGCTCTTCCAGCATGTCCATGGTCTTGTCGATGGTGGCTTTTGCCTCGGCGGTCATGCCGCCTTTTTCATGTTCCTTGACGATGACCTCTTCCAGACTGCTGACCAGATCATCTACCGAGGGGAAGTTTTCTTTCTCCTCCGGGCTTTGGCCTGCGGAGAAGAGATTGATGAACTGATCCGACCGCCTGCCCCAGCGCATGAGGTTATAGAAGTAATGGCCTGGGTCATCCCGCCGTGTGAAAATTCCGATCAATGCCACCCCAATGGAGACGGGCGAGAGCACCAGATCGCGCAGCGCATCCAGTGCAAGTTTGCCCTGAAACACCAGAACGTCCCGCGCCAGCACCCAGCGTTTGTCTTGCGACACGGGGGCGGCGTCTTCCGCCCCCTCCTCGTCCCAGACGGAAGGCACGTTTGGGGCAGGCACTTCACTTGGTCCTGCTTGAGGCGCGTCATCATCTGGTGAGTTGTCATTGGTCATGGAAGGGAATGTGCGCCTAGGTTCGCGCCAGTTCAATGGGGAGGTGCGAATTTCGGCCCAACGAGCTGCGTCGTTCCGGGGCGAGCACAACGTGTTCGAACCCGGACCCTCTGGATTTCGGACCGTTGCTCGGGATTCCGGGTTCCTTGCCTTGCAAGGCCCCGGAATGACCTATTTGAGCCGCCAAAACTCCATATTTTCCGCCATTTTCTCAGAATTTGCTCCTTGCCCTTCTTGACTCTGTCCCCCCTACCCCCTATCTCCTCCCTCAGAGGCTGCTAGCACTCGGTTGGGGTGAGTGCCAGGGGCCATAGAATATCCCAAACACCCCAGTTCAACTCAACGATAGGAGACAGCAGGACATGAAATTTCGTCCTCTGCACGACCGCGTGGTCGTCCGCCGTATTGAAGAAGATACCAAAACCGCAGGTGGGATCATCATCCCCGACAGCGCAACCGAGAAACCTTCCCAAGGGACAGTTGTTTCCGTTGGCGCCGGTGCTCGCGGTGAAGATGGCAAAGTTGTCGCACTTGATGTGAAAGCCGGCGACACCGTGATCTTCGGCAAATGGTCCGGCACGGAAGTCAAGATCGACGGCGAAGACCTGTTGATCATGAAAGAAAGCGACATCATGGGCGTACTCGAAGGTACGGCCAAGAAAGCAACAAAAAAGAAAGCCGCGTAACGGAAACCTCCGTACCCGGCTTTTTTCATATCTGATTATCTCAAGCACTCAGGAGAGTGAAAGACATGGCTGCCAAAGAAGTCAAATTCGGCGCAGACGCCCGCGAGAAGATGCTCAAGGGCGTCGACATCCTGGCCGATGCCGTCAAAGTAACCCTCGGTCCTAAGGGCCGTAACGTCGTGATCGACAAATCCTTCGGCGCACCCCGCACCACCAAAGATGGTGTGACCGTTGCCAAGGAAATCGAACTCGAAGACAAGTTCATGAACATGGGCGCCCAAATGGTGCGCGAAGTGGCGTCAAAAACAAATGACGAAGCCGGTGACGGCACCACGACAGCAACTGTTCTGGCCCAGGCCATCGTGCGTGAAGGCTCCAAGGCTGTTGCTGCTGGCATGAACCCAATGGATCTCAAACGCGGCGTTGACCTTGCTGTCGGCACCGTCATTGCTGATCTGTCCAAGCGCTCCAAGAAGATCAAATCTTCTGAAGAGATTGCTCAAGTGGGCACCATCTCTGCAAACGGTGAAGGCGAAATTGGCGACCTTATTGCTGAAGCAATGGGTAAGGTTGGCAATGAAGGCGTGATCACGGTTGAAGAAGCAAAGTCTCTCGACACCGAGTTGGAAGTCGTTGAAGGCATGCAGTTCGACCGCGGCTACCTTTCCCCATACTTCATCACCAATGCTGACAAGATGGTTGCTGAGCTGGAAGATCCGTTCATTCTGCTTCACGAAGGCAAGCTGTCGAACCTGCAAGCCATGCTGCCGATCCTGGAAGCTGTGGTGCAATCCTCCCGTCCGCTGCTGATCATTGCAGAAGACGTGGAAGGCGAAGCACTCGCTACCCTGGTCGTCAACAAGCTGCGCGGTGGCCTGAAGATTGCTGCTGTCAAAGCTCCTGGTTTCGGTGATCGCCGCAAGGCTATGCTCGAAGATCTCGCCATCCTCACGGGCGGCCAAGTGATCTCTGAGGATCTCGGCATCAAGCTGGAAAATGTTGACCTGAGCATGCTGGGCACGTCAAAGCGCGTTCGCATCACCAAGGACGACACAACAGTTGTTGATGGCGCTGGCAAGAAAGGCGAGATCAACGCTCGCGTTTCCCAGATCCGTAAGCAGATTGAAGACACCTCGTCCGACTACGACAAGGAAAAGCTGCAAGAACGTCTGGCCAATCTGGCTGGCGGTGTTGCCGTTCTCCGCGTTGGCGGCGTGACCGAAATCGAAGTGAAAGAACGCAAAGACCGCGTCGACGATGCATTGAATGCAACGCGCGCCGCTGTTGAAGAAGGCATCGTCCCTGGTGGCGGTGTGGCGCTTCTTTATGGTTCGGCCAAGCTTGATAAGCTGGAAGGCGACAACGCCGACCAACAAGCAGGCATCAACATCGTGCGCCGGGCGCTGCAAGCCCCGATCCGTCAGATCGTTGAAAACGCCGGCGTCGAAGGCTCCATCGTTGTGGGCAAGCTGCTTGAGCAAAAGTCAAAGACCTTTGGCTTTAACGCTCAGACCGAAGAGTACGGCGACCTCGTGGAATGGGGCATCATTGACCCATCCAAGGTTGTTCGCGTGGCTCTTCAGGATGCAGCCTCAGTTGCTGGCCTTCTGATCACCACTGAAGCAATGGTCGCTGACATTCCTAAGGAAGATTCAGCACCAGCAATGCCAGGTGGCGGCATGCCTGATATGGGCGGCATGGGCTTCT
>JAJFIL010000236.1 GCA_021774965.1 Alphaproteobacteria bacterium | reverse complement strand
TCGTGGCTGTCATGCGCAGGATGATTGTTGCCATCAACACAATCCTCAAGGAACAGAGAGATTGGCGTGTCCAATAATCCACAGTTGCTTGCGGGGGAAAGTTAGGATGGGGGGGGTATGCTGCAGGCGTCGCCTTCTAGTCTTCGGACACTAATGCCCAGGGCCGCCCCCGCCGGCCCTCTTCAGCTGTGCGGATCTCTGCTGTACCGGGACCTAGCGTCAACGCGTGCGCCCCTTCGCGTTGCAAATCATAATAGTCAATGACAATGTGCGGATGCTCGCACGCTATGCGCACCGGCATGGGCGCAATGAGAACGTCCGCAAGCTGACAATCCTCAACAAGCGCATCGGGCTCGCTGGCATAAGACAGGATCATGCCATTGGATAGTTGGGCGGTACATCCAATCGCATCGCAAGGAAACTCTCCGGCGGCCTCGCTACGACTACGCGTGTCTCCATCGCGCCGAAGCCAGCTGTCCTGCACATATTGTTCGCGGCGGGGATGGAGCAATTGCAGATGCCCATCGCTCCCACGCAACGCAAAGGTGCGCGCCTCTGCATCGATTAAAATGTCCGGCCCCCGCGCGAATGGAAAAGCTATCAACCCCGTGGCAATCAACACCATCCCGCCCCAACGCCAGGGCCTTTGCCAGATCGCAATCCACGCTCCACCAAGGGCAATTACTGCCAGCACCCAAGGCGCAACAGAAGCAACGGCAAGCTCCGCGCCGGGCCAACTGGAAACCCCGTGTGCGGTGCCCAGGATCAAATCAATACCCCAACCCATGGGAGCCAACGCCAATCCCTCGAGCCCTAGCGGCATCAACAATACGGCAATGATCCCCCAGGGCATGACCCAAAAGGCCATCACGGGCATGGCGACGAAATTTGCCGCAACCTCATAGTTGGAAAACCGGTTGAAATGATACGCTGCAAAGGGTGCGATGGTCAGCCCGGCAATAAGGCTGGTCACGCTGAGCCCTGCAAAATAGGCGAGCCCCTTACGCCACCAGACACTTGCGCCGTCGCTAAGCCCAGCCGCAAGGCGAGGCTGGAGCCATTCGCTCAAAGCAATCAGCGCCACCACGGCAGCGAAAGACATCTGGAATCCCACTTGGGTGATGCTTTCAGGTGCGAGCGTAAGAATGATCAAGGCAGCGACGGCCACCGTTCGCATGGTTAGCACCGGGCGATCCGTCAGCACCGCCAGGAATGCCACCGCAATCATGATAAAGGCGCGCTGGGTGGAAACCGATCCCCCCGAAAGCAAAAGATAAGCAAACGCCCCCATGAGAGCGGCGACGGCTGCCCACTTCTTGATCGGCTTGGTTAGCGCCCATTCTTCACGTAAAGCCAAACACGTTCGTATACTGAGGAACAAGAGCCCGCCCACCAGTGCCATGTGAAGCCCGGAGATGGCCAAAAGGTGCGCGAGGCCAGAACTGCGCATGGCGCTGATGTCTTCTTCCGAGATGCCGCTGCGGTCCCCCACGATCAAGGCCGCCGCCACCCCGCCGCGCGATCCCGGCAATGCTTCGCGAATGCGGGTTGCCATGGAAAAGCGAAGCTGAGCAATGCTTATTTGCAGCCGCGCGCCTAAACTTGTCTCGGATTGTTGTTCTTCAAGACGCGGCGCGGAAAGGGAATAGCCCACCGCTCCTAACTGATCAAAATAAGCTGCGCGGGCAAAATCAAATGCGCCTGGAGCTGCAGGACCAGAGGGCGGCAGTAAAGTGGCGAAGACCGATACCATCTGTCCCGGCCGCAATGGGGCTGCCCCGTTTTCTGGGCGCTGGCGAACCGACAGCCGAACCCGCGCGGGCGTATCGGCACCCGCCAAATCTTCAATGTACCGAGGCGCGATGGTCAGTCGCCGGGTGCCACCTTCAATGTTTTCAACTTTGACCAAACGACCCATCACCACCGTGGGCCCAAGTTCCTCAGTGATCCGAGGGGCCGCGATGCGGTCCGTGCGCCCGGCCCCCAAGGCCATACCGCTGGCCAGGAGCAACAACGCAAGGCTGGGCAGAATAGGCCAGCTCGGGCGCCGCCCCAGCCGCCAGACCAGAAAAAGCGCGGATAGTGCCGCCACGCTCATCGCCCCCCAGAACGGCACGATGATGGGTAATTCGAAATAGAGCGCGGCCCCTGCCCCCAATCCCATGGGCAACCACAAGATCCAGCGGCTGCGTTCGGCCAGGACCTGCGCCCTGAACCACACCAAAACCCCAAGCGTCGATGCCGATAGCTTGACCAGAAGCCCGGCAATACCAGTTTGCGGCCTCGCCCTATTCATTGAGCTGGCCTATGTAATTTCGATCACAATGTGCTACACAGCGGCGCAATTCTCTGCTTTCTCCAATTGATCTTGAATGAGTATGACACAACAACCCGTCGTAACCCGCTTTGCCCCTTCGCCCACCGGCTTTGTCCACATTGGCAACGCCCGAACAGCGCTGTTTTCCTGGCTTTATGCCCGCCATTGCGGCGGCAAATTCCTGCTGAGGGTGGAGGACACGGACCGGGCGCGCTCTACTCATGAGGCCATCGAGGCCATTTTCGTGGGCCTGACCTGGCTCGGCCTCGATTGGGATGACGAGCCGGTCTATCAGTCTGAAAACATCGCCCGTCATCGGCAAGTCGCTCAACAGATGCTGGCTGATGGCAAGGCGTATAAATGCTTTGCCACGCCAGAAGAGCTGACAGAGATGCGTGAGGCGGCAAAGGCAGCGGGCACCTATCCCGGTTATGACGGACGTTGGCGCGACAAGGAACCTGGCCCCAATGAAAGCAACCTGCCTTTCGTGGTGCGCCTGCGCAGCGACGAGACCGGGACAACCATCGTGCACGATGAAGTGCAAGGGGACGTCAGCTTCGCCAACGGTCATCTTGATGATCTGATCCTTCTTAGGAGCGATGGCACGCCCACCTATATGTTGGCCGTTGTGGTGGACGATCATGATATGGGGGTCACCCATGTGATCCGCGGGGATGATCATCTCAACAATGCCGCGCGGCAATTGCAGATCATCAAGGCCCTGGGTTGGGATGAGCCAACATACGCCCATGTGCCGCTGATCC
>JAJFIL010000235.1 GCA_021774965.1 Alphaproteobacteria bacterium | reverse complement strand
CAACAACCAATTCCCAACCTGAGGAACACGATGACAGACCTGCCATCTGACCTAAGCGAACCTGACATGCCGCCGTTTGAAATGGTGGAGACCAACGGCATAACGCTCAAAACATATGTGGCGGGGCCGGAGGATGGCTTTCCCATCGTGCTGTGCCATGGCTGGCCGGAACTGGCTTATTCATGGCGCCATCAAATCAAGGCGCTGGCCGAAGCGGGCTTCAGGGTCATTGCCCCTAATCAGCGCGGCTATGACGGCAGCCCGGGACCGGACGAAGTTGAAGCCTATGACATGGAGCACCTCACTGGTGATTTGGTGGGCCTGCTTGATCATTACGGCATTGAGAAAGCGGTGTTCGTCGGCCACGACTGGGGCGGCTTTATCGTTTGGCAGATGCCTTTGCTTCATCCAAAACGGGTCGCCGGGATTATCGGTCTCAACACGCCATTTATTCCGCGCCTTTCCGATGATCCGATCAAACTGTTTCGTGCGGCGTTCAGCGATCAGATGTATATCGTGCGCATGCAGGAACCCGGCGTCATCGACAAATTACTTGCGAACAACGTAGAGCCGTTCTTCAAACTCATGATGCGGCGCAGTGCGGTGACCCCCGAAGAATTCCAGGCCCGTCCCGCCTCCGAGCGCGACGGCAATCTGTTCCGCGCACTGGAAGACCCTGACAGCACGGAGAACACCTGGGGCGGGGAGCTGTTTCTGTCAGAGGCAGACATGGCCGTCTATGTAGAGGCCTTCACCCGTACAGGCTTTACCGGCGGCATCAATTGGTATCGCAACTTCACCCGCAACTGGGAACGCAGCGAAGGTCAGGTGCCCCACATCGATTGTCCGTGCCTTATGATTTGCGCCGCGCGAGATGTGGTCCTGCCGCCCTCTGCCGCAAAGGGCATGGAGAAATACATTCCCGACCTGATCAAGTATACTGTCGAAGATTCAGGTCACTGGACCCAACAAGAACAACCAGACGAAGTCAACGCGGTCATGCTCAAATGGCTGTCAGAACGCTATTCGACTT
Source organism: Alphaproteobacteria bacterium (assembly GCA_021774965.1). Classification (GTDB taxonomy): domain Bacteria; phylum Pseudomonadota; class Alphaproteobacteria; order JAJFIK01; family JAJFIK01; genus JAJFIK01. The sequence continues at coordinate 13,845 of JAJFIL010000235.1, read as the reverse complement.
GAAGATAAAGCAGAAGGTGATGCAATGAGCCTGGAATTTCTGTTCACCGTTTTTAATTGGGGCATCATTCCCTTCTGGATATTGCTTGCGGTATTGCCCCATTGGAGCGGCACACAATTGGTGGTTCATTCCATCATTGTACCGCTGGCCCTTGGCGTCGCCTATGCCTGGTTTCTCACCCAAGGCTGGGGAACAGAAGGAGCCAGCTTTTCCTCCCTCGAAGGGGTGATGACATTTTTCGCAAACCCCTTTGCCGCCCTCGCCGCCTGGATCCACTATCTTGTATTTGATCTGTTTATTGGCGCCTGGGAAGTGCGCGATGCACGCCGCCGCGGTATCAGTCACTGGTTCGTAGTGCCGTGCTTGTTCTTTACACTGATGGCTGGGCCCATTGGATTGCTGGCCTATTTGCTGGTTCGCCTCGCCGTTGGCCGGGGCGGCTATTCCCTGATCGAAGATCACGTAGACTAATCACTTAAACTAGGAGACAAAACGATGGCTGCCACTCCCCCCATTTGTGATTTCGGTTGGAAGGCACAGGATTTTTCGCTTCTGGGCATTGATGGCAAGACCACCACCCTTGACGATGTGCGCGGGCCCAAGGGCACGCTGGTGATGTTCATCTGCAATCACTGTCCCTATGTGCGCGGTATCATCTCACGCTTGACTGGAGAGGTTGCCGAGCTTCAGGCCAACGGCATTGGCGTTGTTGCCATTATGGCCAATGACGCGGCGAGCTACCCCGCCGACAGTTTTGACAACATGAAAATCTTCGCCGCAGAGAACAATTTCTCCTTCCCCTACCTCATTGATGAAACCCAAGAGGTTGCCCGCGCCTATGACGCAGTTTGCACACCGGATTTCTTCGGCTTTAATGCACACGACGAACTGCAATACCGCGGACGCATGGATGCTTCCCGGACGGAGCTTGTAGAAGGCGCAGAACGAGATCTGGTGAAGGCCATGCTGCAAGTGGCTGAGACCGGCAAAGGCCCTTCCCAACAGATCGCCAGCATGGGATGTTCCATAAAGTGGCGCGAATCTGCCTAGAATACGCCAGATGCGGGAGAGCTATTGAATGATAGAACTTATGCAGAACTTTATGGCTCAGCTGACGCAGATGCCGCTTTGGATTCAGATCTGGGTGGGCTGGCTCACAATTATCAATTCGTTCTCCATTGTTTTCATCTTTACCCGCGCGGAGACCCGCTGGGCCTTGGTCGCCTGGATCGTAGCAGCCAGCTCTGTTACCGCCATATTCGCCCTTCAAGGTCAGGAAATGACCCGGCTTTCCGGCCTGGGCCATATCATCGGCTGGACGCCATTGCTGGTCTATCTCTGGCGGCGGCGGGGGGAGATCTACCTCACTCATCTTTCCGGCATTTATCTGCACCTCCTGTTCCTTACGAATTTCATCTCGCTCACGATGGATTACACCGACCTGGTGCGGTTTTTCCTGGGGCATGGATACTAGCCTCTCCTCCCTTTTAGGTCGGTGATCTGCCACCCCCACCCCTTCGCTTCGCTCCGGACCTCCCCCATCCCAAGGGGGAGGTGATTATTGAGGTATTCAAGCGGCTTTCCTTCCCTCCCCCCAACGTGGGGGAGGGTCAGGAAGGGGGGGATGCCACAGGCATATTCCGGTGGCGGTTGCGCTGCAGCATTCGCTCCTTTATGACATTTCCTCAGTTTTCAGGCGGTGGGCGACCCTCCGCCTTTCCCTTGTCTCAGAGGCTGAAATGAGTGTTGCCGAGGTCATGACCGATCCCATTCCTGAGGCTCAGGATAACAAGCCTTTGCGCATCTTGATGCCGAGCTATCGCTCCCATCCCTATACTGGTGGCCAAGGGGTCTATATGCGCCATGTGACCACCGCCATGGTGGATCTGGGCCATACGGTGGATGTGATCTCCGGCCCGCCCTATCCTGATCTCGACCCGCGTGTTGGCTTAATCAAACTGCCCTCGCTGGACCTGTATGAAGCCCCAAAAGTCTTTTTAGGCCTGCCCGCCATGCCCAAGCGCTGCTGGACCAGCTGGATCGATTTCAAAGAATACATGATGCACATCTCCGGCAAGTTCGGAGAGCCGGAAACCTTCGGCGACCGCATGGCGGTCTATATGAAGGACAAGGCCCACAAATATGATGTGGTGCACGACAATCAATCTCTGGGCTGGGGCCTTTTGAAACTTCAAAAAATGGGTATTCCCATCGCGGGCACCATCCACCACCCTATCACCATGGACCGGCGGATATCGCTGGATGCAGCGGATACCATTTCGCTCAACCTGATGGTCCGGCGCTGGTATTCATTTCTCAGCATGCAGATTAAAGTTGCGCGCCAGCTCAATCCCACCATTGTGGTCTCAGAAAGCACGCGCCGTGATGTGGCTAAGGATTTTGGCATTGATCCTAACACTTTGCATCTTGTGTATCACGGCATTGATACGGACACTTTCCGCCCTCTCAAGGGAATTGAGCGGCAGAGCAATATCCTGATGGCCACCGCCAGTGCTGATGTTCCTCTCAAAGGCCTCATCTATCTGATTGAAGCCTACGGTGAACTCCTAAAAGAATTTCCCGACCTGAAACTCCACGTGGTGGGCAAATTGCGTGAAGGTCACACAGAGCGCGTGCTCACTCGCCTTGGTATCAAGGATAAAGTGGAATTCCGCTCGGAACTGACCAATCAGGAAATCGTTGAGATGTATGCGGAAAGCACCATCGCGGTGTGCCCTTCCGTCTACGAGGGCTTCGGTTTCCCCGCAGGCGAAGCCATGGCCGCCGGCATTCCCGTGGTATCCACCACCGGGGGCTCGCTGCCAGAAGTTGTCGGCGACGCGGGCGTGCTGGTGCCGCCGAAAGACCCTCTTGCTTTGGCCAATGCCATTGCAGATCTCTTGCGCAATCCGGAAAAGCGCGATGCCATAGGCAGGAAATGTCGTCAGCGAATGCTGGACAAGTTCCAGTGGAGCGATGCGGGCCAAAACCTCGTCAATATCTATAGAAAAGCAATCAACCATGCACACGGTCGACCTAAAGCGTCTTAGGCTCCCGGACGGGGCCCGCGCGCTAGACTTGGGATGCGGTCAGGGCCGTCACGTCCATGCGCTTTATTATGGCGCAAAGATTCACGTCGTCGGCGTGGACCTGGGATTTGATGATCTGGTGAAAACCCGGGAGGGCTTTGAGCATGCACCAGATCTGGAAGCCCCCGATCAGCGATCGTTCGGGCTCAGTGTGGGCAATGCGTTGCAACTGCCCTTTGCGGATGGAACCTTTGATCTGATCGTTTGCTCTGAAGTGCTGGAGCACATTCCCGATTACCGCCAGGCCTTAGATGAGATCAACCGCATCCTCAAACCCGGCGGGCAATTTGCGGTATCCGTGCCGCGCTTCTGGCCGGAATGGATCTGCTGGCAGCTCGAAGAACGCTACCACAACAATGTGGGCGGTCATGTGCGCATCTTTCGCTCGAAAGAACTGCGCGGGGCCATCAAGGCGCGCGGGCTGACACACACTGGCGGCCATTGGGCCCATGGGCTGCATTCACCCTATTGGTGGCTGCAATGTGCGGCCTGGGACAAGCGCGAGACCAGTTGGCTGGTCAAACAATATCACCGCTTCCTGAGCTGGGACATTCTGCAACGGCCTTTGCTCACGCGCGTGTTGGAAAAGATCGCTGATCCGCTCATGGGCAAGAGCGTTGTCTTTTACTTCGACAAGAAGGCTTAATCCTTGAGCCATCACAAGATCACAGGGGCGGATATCGCTGCCGGCTTTTTCGACGGAGCCGTGGCCCGCATTCTGGATCTTCAACGGCCAAATGGCGCCATCCCCTGGTATGATGGCGGGGTAATCGATCCCTGGAACCACACCGAAGCCGCCATGGGCCTGACCGTTGTGGGGCATACGGATCAAGCACGCCTCGCCTATGATTTCCTCAAGCAAAGCCAATTGCCCGATGGCTCCTGGTGGTCCGAATATGGCGCTGCCGTGCCCATGGACGAGAACAAATACACAGGCGACGGCGCGCACGAGAAAAACATTCAAGACACGAATATGACCGCCTATATCGCCACGGGCGTTTGGCATTTCTATCGGGTGACCGGCGATGAAGCATTTCTGGCAGAATTCTGGCCCGTGGTGCGGCGGGCTATGGAATTCGTCCTCTCCCTGCAATCTGATCATGGGGATATTCGCTGGGCCTCTGACCGGCCGGAGACGCCTGAGAATGATGCACTGATCACCGGCTGCTCTTCTATCTACAAGAGCCTTGAATGCGCATTGATGATCGCCAACACCATTGAGGAGCCGCAGCCCCATTGGGCCGAGGCACGCAGCCTTCTTGGGGATGCCTTGCGCAACAAGCCCCATCGGTTTGACCGCACCTGGGCGCCAAAAGACAACTACTCCATGGATTGGTACTACCCCATTCTGGCAGGCGTGCTGACCGGGGATGCAGCTTTGCTCCGCCTTGAGGAAAAGTGGGACACTTTTGTGACCGAACACAAAGGCTGTCGCTGCGTGATTGATCAGCCGTGGGTGACAATCGCAGAAAGCTGTGAACTGGCGCTGGCTCTATTGCGCATGGGAGATCACACCCGTGCCGCCGAGATGTTTGCCTGGCAACATCAATGGCGCGACGATGCAGGTGCTTACTGGATGGGTCATCAGTACCAGGAAAATGTGCCTTGGCCGGAGGAACGCCCCGCCTGGACCGCAGCGGCTGCGATCCTCACCGCCGATGCCTTGACGGGCTATACCGCCGCGTCAGATCTGTTTACGCGCTCGCATGTGGATGAGCTGTCACTTGATGCGCCGCAAAAGCCGTAAAGACTTCACCGCACCTTCTTCTGCGAACAACCCGCTCTCCAAAGCCAGGCAATAGATCTCATAAGGGGGTCTGCCGCCGTCATCAGGATTTGGGAACACATCGTGGATGGCCAATAATCCATTTTCCGCCACATGAGGTGTCCAACCTTTATAGTCGCCCATGGCCATTTCACGGGAATGACCCCCATCGATGAACACCATGGCCAGCGGCGTGGTCCAGTTTTTTGCCACCAGATGAGATTTCCCCACCACAGGAATGACCGTGTCTTCTAAATTGGCCCGCCGGAGGTTCCGCCGCAGAAAGGGCAGCGTGTCCATGGCACCTGCTTCGGCATCCCAGGTCTCTGGATCATGATGTTCCCAGCCGGGCTGGTTTTCCTCTGAGCCGCGATGATGATCCACCGCAAAAAGGACCTGATCATTCGCGCGGCAGGCGGTACCAAGGTAAATGGCCGATTTTCCGCAATAGGTACCAACCTCCAGCACCGGCCCATGCGTGCTTTCTGCAAGCGCAGCCTTATAGAGAGCCTCGCCTTCGGCCACGTCCATAAAGCCTTTTACGGTCTCAATATCGATGTCCAGAACTTCCATTTCAGGCCCGGTCATAGGGTCCCCTTTAAGGTTTTGATAACTCTTTTCTACCGCTTCCAGGCTCTACATCCAATTTGTAGTAACCAAACTTTCACCACCCTGTGGCAACCTGTCTCGAACTGTTACTCGAAGGTGTCAAATCCAGGGGGAAGAGCCATGAAAGTGCTCGTCGTAGATGATTACAACACCATGCGCCGGATCATCAAGAATCTGTTGAGTCAGATCGGATATACGGACATTGAAGAGGCCGAAGATGGCTCTCAGGCGTTGGCCAAACTGCGCAAGGATAAGTTCGGATTGGTCATTTCCGATTGGAACATGGATCCCATGACGGGATTTGAGCTTCTGAAGGAAGTTCGCTCTGATGATCAGCTGAAGAAGCTTCCTTTCATCATGGTGACTGCAGAATCCAAAACGGACAACGTCATCGCCGCAAAGAAAGCGGGCGTGGACAATTATATTGTTAAGCCGTTCAACGCAGCGACGCTTGAATCCAAAATCAATGCAGCATTGGCCGCTAAAGCCGCTTAACTGCACACTCGCTCAGGGAGCCTTTTATGGCTGGTGAAGCAAAATCGGTATCCACGGAAACAGTCGGAGTTGTCGAACAATTGTTCGAGGGCTCGGATGTAGGCCGTGCATTCCTTGATGGGCTTATGCAGACCCGCCGTGATGAGGATCTGGTCCGTATCTTCGCAAGCCTTGAGCGTTTAGAAGCCCATACGGGCTCTGCGCGCCAGGAAGGCCGCATTGATACGCTGGGTGATGAGCTCAAGACCATGCTGGAGGCCATCAACCAGACCCGCAGCGAAATCTCCGCCATCCAACCGGATGATGAGAGCAGCCACCGGATCATGGCCGCCACCGAAGAATTGGATGCCATTACCACCGCGACGGAACGGGCAACCTCCGACATTCTCGGCGCGGCAGAACGAATTCAAGTCACAACCCAGGGCCTGCGCGAAGCAGGCATTGATGATCGCATCTGTTCCATGTTCGATGATCAGGCCACGAACATCTTTATGGCGTGCTCATTCCAGGACATCACGGGTCAGCGCGTCCAGAAGGTCGTGAACCTGCTGCGCTATCTGGAACAGCGTATCAATGACATGGTCAAAATCTGGCCAACCGAGATGGAAGAAGGATTGAAAGCCGGTATCGCGGATCTGCAGTTTAATCCAAACGATACCCGCCCCGATGCCCACCTTCTCAATGGTCCTTCCGTGAACGGCGAGGGTGTCAGCCAGGATGACATCGACAAGATGTTGAACGGTGATAGCGAGCCTGAAACAGCTCCAGAGCCTGCACCAGAACCAACGCCAGAACCTGAAGTCGAAGCACCTGTCGAAGCAGCAGCAGAAGTAGAGGCGCCCGCCCCTGCTCCGGAACCCGAGCCAACACCGGAGCCTGTAGCCAAAGCTGCCCCCGCTCCGGAACCAGCTCCAGCCCCTGCACCAGAACCTGTTGTAGAAGCCGCGCCAGAATCTGCTCCTGAGCCAGTTGCAAAAGCGGCCCCAGAGCCAGCACCTGCGCCAGCTCCGGAACCTACGCCTGAGCCCGCGCCTGCTCCCACAGCTGAAGCGGAGCCAGAGGAAGATCATTCCGATCTCGATGGCGAAAAAGAGATGAGCCAGGACGATCTCGACGCCCTGTTCGGCTGATTTGCATCCCGATCCATTACCGGCTTGACTAGACCCTTCTGAAGTTTGAGGGGCGCACCATCTATTATGGGTGCCGTCTATTATGGGTGCCATCTAGTATGGGCGAATGGTTCATCGATTTCCTGACCCTGTCAGCTCAGCACCCGGCCTTTGTCATCGTGGCCGTGGCGCTTTGCACCTTTGTGCTTGAAGATGCCGCCACCGTTGGGGCAGCACTTTTGGCTGCAGAGGGCATTCTGCCTGTTCCTGCCGCCATTGCCGGGCTTTTTATTGGCATCACGCTGGGAGATCTGGGGCTTTATGGTCTGGGTGCTCTTGCGCGCCGTTGGCAATGGGCCGCATCACGCATTGGCACACATCGGCTCGGGCGTGGACAGGATTGGCTAGCAGGTCGGTTGCTGCCAGCTATCTTCCTCGCCCGCGTCACCCCCGGCCTACGGGTGCCCAGTTACCTTGCAAGCGGCTATTTAGGCGTTTCCTTTATTCGCTTTGCCAGCCTCGCCGTGATCGCTGTAGGGGCCTGGTCCATGGGGGCCTTTGCGCTGGTGTTCTATTTCGGGCAAGTGGCGCAAGCCTGGTTGGGGCAGTTCAGCTGGATCGCGGGGATTACGCTGCTGGCTGCTGTCATCAGCTGGCCCTATATACTCCGCTGGCGGACGAAATCATGAGCGTTTCGGATTTGCCGCCCCTTGCAAACGAAGGGCCCATCGTATCGCCCTTTGAGTTCATGCCCGCCTGGCGGTTTTATCTGCCGCTCTATCCACACATTGCCAAGCTGGCGATCAAACACGGCGGACTGACATCGCTCATGAGCGCCAATCCCGCCATCCCCGGCGGCGGCCTTGTGGGGGAAAGCAAATCCCAGGTGATGGATCTCGTTAGCGGTCCCTCCCGTGCATTGATTGCACCCTATATCAAGTGCTGTCGTTCGCCAGGCGAGGCGCCCTTGGATGCGCTCGTTGCAAAGATGGAAGAATGCGGCATCCACTTTCCCGTGGTGGCAAAGCCGGACATTTCCTGCCGGGGTGCAGGCATTCGCAAAATAAACTCCGCTGGAGATCTCGCCGCCTATTGGGACAGCTTTCCGGAGGGCGCTGATTTTCTATTGCAAACGCTTGTTAACGCCGAGCCTGAAGCCGGCCTCTTCTATGTTCGCGACCCCGGCGAAAATGTGCCGCGCATCTTCTCTTTCACATTGAAATATACACCCGCCGTCATGGGAGACGGTGTGTCCACACTGCGCCAGCTTATCGAACAAGACTCCCGCGCTCAGCTTGCCTTGGAGACTTACCTTGCCAAGCCGGATCTGGACTTGAGCCACGTGCCTGCTTCGGGCGCGCGTATGAAACTTGCCTTTGCGGGCAACCACTGCCGGGGATCTGTGTTTCGCAATGGGGCAGAGTTCGTCACGCCCAAGCTCACCGCAGCAGTAGACGAGATTGCCCGCTCCATGCCTGATTTTAATTTCGGACGTCTGGACGTGCGCTTTGAGAGCCTTGCGGAACTGGGCCAGGGGCGCGGCTTTCGCATTATCGAGATCAACGGCGTGGGCTCAGAAGCAACTCACATCTGGGACAATCGTTTTGAGCTGTCCCACGCGCGCGCAACACTGCAGGAGCAATTCAGGCTTGCCTATGAGATCGGCGCAAAGATGAGACAGCGGGGGGCCAAGCCCATTGGCCTGGGTAAACTGATTTCCATGTGGCTAAGGGAGCGCCGCCTGACCGCGCGCTACCCTGTCTCTCACTGAGCTTAGAGCCCTTTCTTATCAAATGAAACCGTTTGACCGAGGTGAGTTTTTGTTGTGGGAAGGCGCTCTTCGCAGCGCGTTGCGGTGCATCGGGCAAGAAGGGCAACGCACCCACAGCAAAAAGGCATCCGGCCCTTCGGGTGCCCGATAGCCGCCCACCGGACAGCGTTACACCGCTCGAACGATGCACCGCATCGCCCTTCACGATGCGCCTTGCCGGAGGACGGCTACCGGGCATCAAATCGTTTCCATTTGATAAGAAAGGGCTCTAGATCAGATACGACATTCCAGTGCTTCGGCCAGTGCCTCATTGAGGAAAATCTCATCCTCCAACACCGCGATGGAGGTATCTGAACGGGCCCTGTTGGAAACATCAAACGCATTGCGTTGCGCAAGCTCATTGTTCAATGCGCCTTGCAGATCATTAAGTTCCGCATGAACATTATTGAGAGCAGACCGTGCGCTGCCCGCTTCATTCACATAGGACCGAAGAGGACGACCGAGGTCTTTGCTTACATCTTCAGGGGCCTGCAGATGAGCGCGGTAGATTTCCAGATCATTGACGCAGGCCTTGGGCGCGCTGGCCACATTGTAAAGCGAGGTATCAACGGTCATGCCGCCGCCATCGCCTTGGCCATATTCGCCGCGCCAGGATTGCCGCCCAAAACCAAAACAGCCTGACAGTGCCAAGCTTAGCGCACAACAAATCAAGACTTTGAAGACAGGATGCAATCCCATAACACAATGACCCCTACCCAAATCCGCACCCCTGCGGATACTCACCACCAATGGCTCCTAGTTGAAGCCATTTGAAACCTGAGCGCAAGATCACGAAGCACTGTTTTGAACACAGCTATGGTTAACGCCCGCAAGCTTCAGCAAATCCAAGGAAAAATCTAGGGAATATGCTGACTAGTCCCGCCGAAAGCGCGGCAAATGGGCCAATGGTCCCAAGCGGAAGCGGCGGGTAAAGGCCCGGATTTCAGGCCCCGTCATCTCTTGTTGGTCCAGCAAAGTCTTGGTGATTTTCTTCAAGAGAGATTTGTTTCGGCGTAGGCGGCGCATAGCCTCTCTGTAAGTGCGGTGAAGAGTGCGCCGAACTTCGCGCTTTATTTCCTTTGGTAGTTCGCGGGCCTGGCCTTCCAGATTGTCCGCATCCACCCATAACAACCCCCCGGAATTGGAATAGCCGTGTTGCAGGAACATGCGCGTTAAGAACCGCGTGGCTTGTCCCAAATCGCTGCGATCTCCCCCGCCCGCTCCGGCACCTACATTGTTTTTCCCAAAGATCACTTCTTCTGCCGCTCTGCCACCAAGGAAGACGCGCACCTGTTCCATAACCTCGTCGCGATGGATATCCACACGATCCCGGAATGAGGCAACAAAGCCCAGGCTTCCGTCCGACCGCGGAATAATCGTAACAAACGAGATGTCTTTGCCTTTCGTGGGCCCGGCAAGCTGCATCACCGCGTGACCCGCCTCATGAACGGCGGTGCGGTGTAGATCTTCCTTGCTCATGCGCTGAAGACCCGAGGGACCCAACGGACGCCGCATGATTTCGGACACGAAATCGCGCTGACCTGTCTTGCGGCGATCTTTGCGCGCCCGGCGGCGCGCCCCGCGCACATAGAACTCAACATCCGCTCCGGTCTGGCCAAAGCTCAACTTGGCAAGCTCCATCGTATCGATGGGGTTCTTGACCTGGCCTTTCTTGCGCAAGAGGCCGATGTGATACTCAAAGATTTTTGCCAGCTCATGCACGTTAGGCCGCGAGATCGTCACCAGTTGATCAAGGCGGCCTGCACGCTTGAGCGCCGCATCGATTTTGCTGGGCTCGTTGGTAGCACCAATAACGATGACGCCTTCGCGTTCCTGAAAACCTTGCAACTCTTCCAGCACGCAGTTCACCACCGCCGTGGTGTAATAATCATTGCGCCCCTGATGATGCTGGCGATTACCGATGGCATCAAACTCATCAATAAAGATGATAGTGGGCGCATAGCGCCGCGCCTCCGCAAAAAACTCCCGAATAGAGGCCAAATGTTGGTCCAGCGCGCCAGAGGCCTGCCATTCCAAAGCCGAGCCCGCGATAAAGCGAATGCCGCTTTCCTTTGAGATCGCTTTGGCCAGCATGGTCTTGCCGGTTCCCGGTGGACCCACCAGCAACATGCCGCGGTCCACTTCGGACCATTCAAGATCGCCGGAGACGGCAAGGCGAATGTCTCCCACCAGCTGCAGAGCAACTTCCTTGGCTTCTCCAAGCCCGTGGATCTCATCCAGTTCCGGCGCATTGATCGCAGCTTTACGTGACAGGCGCCGGTCCACTCGGGCCTTTAGTTCTTCAAGAGCCGCGCGGCCTTTGAGGCCAGTAGCGAGAACTTTCTCAAAATCAAACGGCAGCAGATAGCGCGACCACTTATCCGCAGCCGCATCATGGGCCACATCCGCGCCCAGGATGGCTTCGAAAATCTCTTCCCGCACCGGCCCCACGATGGGTGGCAGTTGTAGCTCAAAATCTGTGTAATTCTGGAAGGTCAGCGGAATGGCGCGCTTGTTCCCCACCACCACAAGGCCGACATTGCGGCTGCCCACAAGGTCTTTGATCAGGGTACGGACCGAGCCTCGATCAAGCTCATAATCGGTATTAAACAATGCGTCATCATAGAAGACCAGCTTGTCCCGCCCCCCGGGGACGCTGCGCGCGTTGCTGTGATAGGCACCGGCTTGGGTGAAATCCATGGCCAGCACATCGGCCATATATCTGCCAACCGCATCAAGGATTTCCCAATATTGCGTTTCGATTACCACCAGCGGGCGGCGATCCTTGATGATGCCCAGGAACACGTCCATGGCACTGGCGTCATCTTTGAAGAGGTCACTAAATTCCGGATTGTCCTTGAGCCGAAGATTGGCCACGGCACAGCGCGTGAGAACTTCGGCAAGAATTTGCGATACGGACTTGGGGGTCGCTGCAACGGCGCCAACGTTCACGGTGGCGGGCAGTCTCGAGCCTGTATCCCCGTCCCCAATTTGAGCGAGGCTTGGCGCGCGCTCTTCAAGTTCTTCGGGCAGGATAACGGGTTCTGCGTCCCCCTCCATCAAGGCGACGGGGTCCCAATTGCCATAGGGCTCATCGGTAAGGTACTCGGCCAGCGCTGCTTCGGTTTCCTTGTGCAGCCAGACCGTATTGCAGACCACTTCGTCATCTTCAATATCGCGGAAGATGAACGTGTGTAGCTTGTATTGCTTGTCCTGACCTTTGGGCAGTGCATCGCTTTCGTCATACCAAAGTGACAGCCCGCGCTTGTCCAGCTTGCGTTCAATCCTGGACAGTTTCTGAGCCTTGCCGTCACTGCGGAATTTGTCGATGTGGGAATATCGGTCAAACAGGTTGGATTGAAGCCCCTCCTGAAAGCTGGAAACACAACGGATGAGATCCGCCGTAAGCCAGATGCGTTTTCCGGGGTTTTTGAAAATGCCGCCGAAGCGGGCCGTGGAGCTGTTGCCTTGCGCCGTGGTCATGCTGGTCCGCAGCCACTGCAGAATATCCATTTCGTCTTCATCAAGATCGAACGAGCCCGTGCTGCGGAAAACATCCGCAATCACCTGGGTGTGATCCTGCACAAAGAAGTAGACCTGCAAAGCCGTCATGAAATTATGACACCCTCGATTTTTCCATTGACCCTACTATCGGCCCAATTCTTATGCCCTCTGGACGGAGCTCACGCTCTCTTGTCCCAGAGTGTACCAGAACCGGCCTCGAATCTAACTACTGTGGCAAGGCTGGTGCCAGAAAGGCGTACACATGTGGTAATCCGCACATATGACAGTAAATGTGAAGTGACAATATGGCGAGATTAATGTGGCCAAATCAATGGGCAAGCTCAGCGGGCGAGACCATGGGCAAGAATTAAGAGCCCGTGCCCACTTCGCCGGAAATCGTCGCTGAGAGCCGCATCACCATCTCTTCGTATTGGCTGAGAGAGGCAAGCTCCTCGTCCATCCGCGAAACAGAGACGTCAGGATTTTCAGCCACCAGAAGCGTGCGAACCCGCGTGAAAGTGCGGCGTTGATCCATCAGGCTGGACACCACATGGGAAAGAACCCGCTGATCTGCATCCAGTACCGCTAGCTCAGCCCGGTAGGCTGCTGGTTCAATATCTCCCGCCTGGAACGCCGCGTTGACAGCGGTGATGGGACGAGGATGGGCATTTACAATTTCACGAGCGGCCCCAATGAAACGGCGCGCTTCGCTGTTCTTGCGGAAAATATCCACGGCGACGGCCATGGCAACTTCGCCGCGCGTGTCAAACGCATTGTCGAGAGAGCGCAAATAGCGCTGTGCATCTGTTGTCGGTGCCGCTGGCTCAGCAGCTTCGCCATCTTGCGCACCTGTCAGAAGAGTTCCCACCATGGAGGCAAAATGAAACCGACCACGGCCCTCTTCTTCGAGCGGGCCCAATGAAGCCCAAACGGGGGTGTCGATAACGTCTGCAAATGCGGTGAATTCTGCTTGTCGGGGATGATCGGGGATTACTTCGGTATGTTGGGTGGAACTTGTTTCGGTGAGGGAGGCAACTCCGTCAGCGCCTCCGCCGACCATTGCTCCCATTGATCCTACGGCACAGGCGCTTAGCCCGGATGCCATAATTCCCAAGGTCGCAAGACGTGCGACCGGCCAGAAGAAAGACGAAATCACGTCCCCAAAGTCACGCTCCACGCGACCTTGCTTCCCCTGGGTGAACCCCCTTTGCAAAAATAGCACGGGCATTTTCCCTTTACTGCGCTCTACTAGTCACCATCACCGCGGTATACGCACGTGACATGCCAGCAATTTTCCCCCAAATCTGCCCCAAAATGGGTCAGATTCACGCCGTCCCCAAAGACAATAGCTAATGTCCACAATTTTAGGGTGCTTGGCAAGCAGTCCTTAAGCAATTCTGGCAGGTCACTGGGAAAATAGTAAATACGGGGGCGGCACCTGCGTAATGCTGCATTGCACAATAA
>JAJFIL010000234.1 GCA_021774965.1 Alphaproteobacteria bacterium | reverse complement strand
TGGCAAGCCACCGTTGGGGCACATTTGAGAATAGAGTCTCAGTTTTCACAATCTGCATCGTTCCCAAAGAACTACAGCACTCGAAGTATAACCTGCCAAGTTAAACCGGACAGTAGTGGGTCAAGTCGAGGAATGACATTGTTGTTGTGTTCAGTTTCAGAGATCCGGAATGACGGCGAAGAGTGTTGAGGCCCCCCTCAATCCTTCAACGGTAACACCACGACCTTCTTCTTCCGGATGGCCAATCCGATATCGCCATTTTTCAGGCTCAACGCTTCTTCACCGAAAATTTCCCGTCGCCAGCCTTTAAGCGCTGCCACATCGGCTTCGTCATCGCTGGCAATCCTTTCAAGATCGGCGACCGTCGCGATCATGCGCGGGGCGACCTGATGCTTTTCAGAATTTGCTTTGAGCAGAACCTTGAACAATTCCACCAGAGGCCCGATGCCATTGGCGGTGGGTTGATTGCGTTTGACCTTGGGCACCGTTGAAGGGTCCGTATCGACCCCAAGCTTCACCGCCTCCAGCAATGACTTGCCTGCAGAAGACCGACCAAAGCCATTCGGCAGCCCGCGCAGATTATTGATGTCATCCGGGCCCTTGGGCGCGTGAGCTGCGATTTCCATCAGCGCATCGTCCTTGACCACCCGGTTACGGGGGACGTTGCGCTTTTGCGCTTCGCGTTCCCGCCAGGCGGCGACCTGCATGAGGATGGCCACGTGCTGTTTGTTGTTGGAGCGGATTTTCAGGCGCTTCCAGGCGTCTTTGGGTTCCAGTTGATAGGTCGTGGGGGCCGCCAGGATGGCGATCTCTTCTTCCATCCAGTGGTGGCGATCGTCGCCCTTGATGCGTTTTTCCAGATACTCATAGATGGGGCGCAGGTGCGTCACATCGCCAATGGCGTAGTTGAGCTGCTTGTTCGACAGGGGCCGGCGGCTCCAGTCCGTAAAGCGGGAGGATTTATCCAGCCCCTGATCCAGAACCTTCCGCACCAGGGTTTCATAGCCCACCTGATCGCCAAAGCCGCAGACCATGGCCGCAACTTGCGTGTCGAACATGGGCGTTGGCAGCTGGCCCACATCGTGGAAGAAGATCTCCAAATCCTGCCGGGCGGCGTGGAAAACCTTGATCACCGCCTCATTGGCCATCAACTCATAGAAGGGCGCAAGGTCGATGCCATCGGCCAGTGGGTCAATAATGGCCTCCTGGTCCGCTCCAGCGATCTGGATCAGACACAGTTTGGGCCAGTAGGTCGTATCCCGGATAAATTCGGTGTCGACGGTGACAAATCGGTCGCTGGCGAGGACCTCGGTGAGCCGGGCAAGCTCGTGTGTTTCGGTGATAATCTGCATGACCACCCCTATAGCGCAGCTAGCGGGGCTTGTCGCTAATGATTTGTCGTTCTCAAGGCTTTGTCAGGTCATTGACAGGGCTCTTGACAAAGGAGGCAAAGACATGTGCCTTTGCGCCGCTTTCGGGGGCCCCATCGCCCCCCAAAATGTTCAGGGATCAAGGCAATGCATCAATACCGTTCTCACACCTGTGGGCAGCTTCGCAAAGAAGACGTTGGCTCGGAAATCCGCCTCTCCGGCTGGATCCATCGCCAGCGTGACCACGGCGGTCTGCTGTTCATCGATTTAAGAGACCACTACGGCCTCACCCAATGTGTGATCGAGCCAGATAATAAAATCTTTGCCGAGCTGGAGCGCCTGCGCGCCGAAAGCGTGATTTGCGTGACGGGGAATGTTGTCGCGCGGGATGCAGACGCCGTGAACCCTGATCTGCCCACCGGGGACGTGGAAATCCGCATCGACTCCTTCGAGCTGTTGTCATCTGCTGACGAGCTGCCTTTGCCTGTGTTTGGCGATGTGGACTATCCCGAAGAAACACGGCTCACATATAGATATTTGGATCTGCGCCGGGAGCGTTTGCACAACAACATCCTGCTGCGCTCCAAGATTATCACCTCGATCCGCAATCGCATGGTCGCGCAGGACTTCACTGAGTACTCAACCCCGATTCTGACGGCCTCCAGCCCGGAAGGGGCGCGGGACTTCTTGGTGCCTTCGCGCATGCACCCCGGTCAGTTCTATGCGTTGCCGCAGGCTCCGCAGCAGTTCAAGCAGTTGATCATGGTGGCGGGCTTTGATCGGTATTTCCAGATCGCTCCATGCTTCCGCGATGAAGATGCCCGCGCTGATCGCTCCCCCGGGGAATTCTATCAACTCGACATGGAAATGAGCTTCGTGACGCAAGAAGATGTGTTCGCAGCTATTGAGCCTGTGCTGCACGGCGTGTTTGAAGAATTTGCAGGGGACCGCAAGGTGACCCCAGCGCCGTTCCCGCGCATTCCATACCTGGAAGCTATGCGCAAATACGGCTCTGATAAACCTGATCTGCGTAACCCTGTTGAGATGTCTAACGTGAGTGAGACTTTCCGGGGTTCGGGCTTCAAGGTCTTCGCTGGCATTCTGGACAAGTCCGACAAGAATGAAGTCTGGGCCATTCCTGCACCAACGGGCGGCTCCCGTGCGTTCTGTGATCGCATGAATGGCTGGGCACAAAAGGATGAAGGTCAACCCGGTCTTGGCTACATCTTCTTCCGCGACGGGACAGGCGCAGGCCCCGTGGCCAAGAACATCGGCCCTGAGCGCACAGCTGCGCTTCGTGATGAGCTGGGTCTTAAAGATGGCGATGCGGTATTCTTTGCTGCGGGCGAGCCAAAAGATTTCCGCGACTTTGCAGGACGCGCCCGCGACCGGGTGGGCTCGGAGCTTGGCCTCACCGAAAAAGGCGTCTTCAAGTTTTGCTGGATCGTCGATTTCCCAATGTTTGAATATGACGAAAAAGCCGGCAAGATCGATTTCTCCCACAATCCGTTCTCTATGCCTCAGGGCGAAATGGAAGCGCTGGAGAATGAAGATCCACTTTCGATATTGGCCTACCAGTACGACATCGTCTGTAACGGCATCGAGCTGTCGTCGGGTGCCATTCGGAACCACCGACCTGAGATCATGTACAAGGCGTTTGAAATCGCTGGCTATGATAAAGCCACCGTGGATGAAGAATTCAGCGGCATGATCAACGCGTTCAAGTTCGGTGCCCCCCCTCACGGCGGCATCGCACCGGGCATTGACCGGATCGTGATGATGCTGGCAGGCGAAGATAATCTGCGCGAAGTGATCATGTTCCCCATGAACCAGCAGGCTCAGGATTTGATGATGGGCGCGCCCTCCAAGGCCGATTCCCATCACCTGCGGGAGCTGTTCATCCGCCTGGCACCGCCACCCGAAGCTGGAAGTTAATCTTTCGTAAGATTACCGCATATTAATTCCAACGTGACCAAATCTGCTCCATGCTTGGCCAAGGCGGCTGAGAGTGGCTGGAGTGTGGCTTGCATTTAGAAGGTGGCGGAGGAGCGTGATGCGCAAACTGCTAATCATTTTGGTGTGCCTGATGGCAGGGCTCAGCCCCGCTACGGCGTCAGACGAGGCGTTAGGCTGGTGGGGCGGCTCCATATCTCGTCTCGGAGACGATCTTGACGTGCGTGTGCACATCTCTCGCGACCATGACGGCCATCTGCAAGGACGGCTGGACATGCCGGGGATGGTTTATGTCAACGAGATGGTCCCCATAATCGAAGATGAGGAAGTAGCCCTCTTTACGGTCGACTATCCCTTTGGCCTGGGGGAGATCCCCTATAACGCCGACGGCTTTGACCGCATGGTGGGCTCACGCATTTCCATCGAAAGCGTTTTAACCCGCATTCCCGCACCGCCCTATCTCAAACAAGATCTTTCTTTTCAAAGCGCCACAGGAACCATCGAAGGCACTTTGTATCTTCCGCGGGGAGCTGGTCCATTTCCGGCAACCGTTCTTGCGGCAGGTGCCAATAATGCAACGCGAGAACATTGGTCCTATTCTTCGTGGGCGGATTATTATGCGCGGCTAGGCATAGCAGCTTTCATCTATGATCGCACGGTAGATGACGTGGTGCTGAGCGATGGCACAGTGGTGAACCTGGATGTGCAGGCCGAAGAATTCACCGATGCCGTTCGCTATGTTCAATCTCTCGGTAATATAGATGGCA
>JAJFIL010000233.1 GCA_021774965.1 Alphaproteobacteria bacterium | reverse complement strand
GAAGAAATTAAAAACCAGACGAATTAAGCGGGAAGTTACCGACCCGGAAAAAATAAGATTGTACAAACGTAAATTGATTGCCAGGGAGAGAGCCATGATTAAATCCGTCACACAATACGTCATCGTATGCGACAACGCTTTCTGCGATTCCATCATGCGTGCGGGAGTGGATTTTCACTCTTATGACCGTAGAGAGCAGTTCAAGCAAAAGGTTAGAAACCGCGGCTGGGAGGGCATCGTGGGAGAAACCGACGATACCCGCCACATTTGCCCAAGTTGCCGCGACTTTGATTTGGGAGTTTATAAATAATGAAACCAAAAAAGGATGATTCTAAAATGTATTCTTCAGCCAAACATAACGAGGTCAAACAAGCAAGAGAAAGTAAAATGATGAGCAAGGCCGAACTCGCCCGAAAAGCAGGCGTTACGGTTCAAACCATTGACCGGATTGAAAGGGGATACGAATGCCGTCTTGCCACCAAACGGAAAATCATATTGGCTTTGGGCTATCAATTGGCGGAGCGTACTAAAGTTTTTAAGGAAAATGAAGACCCGCAAAGTGAAAATCAGCCCTCGGAGAGCCAGGAGGGAAATACACCGGGAGGGAGCGCTCCTGAATTTCCCAAGCAGGATGATCGCATGCGGGTTCTCCGGAAGAATGAACCTTTTACGCCATAAGAGAGTTCCCTCTTTTTTAAAACTACCAACGCATCAAGCGGATTGAATCCAACGACCGGGGAAGGGGAAAGGCCGATGCCAGCAGTTAGCCACTGAGAATATTCTTACTTTTCCTGACTCTGGTTTCGTTTGGGTTCAGGCTCGTATCCGTGCCTCATGCCTTCACGGCCTCTGTGTCTGAAGATACTTCAGACGGTTCATTCCCGAATTTATAATTATAATAATTAGCGAAATCCTTTATAGAAAGAATGCCCACCAATTTTTTATTTTCCGAAACAACAAGATGGCGGATATTGTTTTTCCGCATCGTTTTAAAAGCTTCTACCATGGATTTTTCACAGTCCAGAGCGATCAAGGGATGACTCATAACCTCTGAAACAAGAGTTGTTTTTGGGTCCAGGTCCTTTGCGATCACTTTATAAGAAAAGTCCAAATCGGTCACAATTCCCAGAAATTTATTTTCACCACTCACCAATAAAGCCGCCACACGATTTTCAGCCATATACTTTGCCGCCTCGGTCACGGTAGCGCCAGGATTGACTTTTAAAATCGATTCTTCCATGTAAAACTTGATTTGATCCATAGCGAGATTCCCTTCTATTTTTTATGGGTTTTGTCTGACATGCAGTCTTTGTTTTTTCGTAACTTATTGAAAAATTTAAGATAATGCATATATTTTATGGTAGCCTATCTATGTGGTTTTAGCAACTTTGGGCTAGAATTAATTGTGAATCAGGGTTTTTGGCATGACTGTCACTTTGCCGGTTACCAGAAATGGATTGGATCGAGGAGAGGAAATGGAAACATCCAGTATCGTTATTTCAGGAATTGTTATATCCGGGACAGCGGCCCTCATTGGGTATTTTTTCATTATTTATAATGGCTTGATATCGCTGAAAGAAAATATTCAAAAATCCTGGGCAAATATCGATGTCATTTTAAAGCAAAGATACAATGAACTGCCGAAGCTGATCTCGGTTTGCGAAAGTTCCGCTGAGTTTGAAAAAGGAATCCTTGATCGTCTGATGCAAGCCCGAGAAAAATATTTTAATGCCGACAGCGTCAGCAAGAAAGCTGAAGCCAGCGGGCAGATCAGCTCTGCTTTACAGGGGATTTTTGCTTTGGCGGAAAATTACCCGGACCTAAAAACGAATCAACACTTTATGCAGTTGCAGACCCGTATTTCTCACCTTGAAGACAGTTTGGCCGACCGTCGCGAATTTTATAATGACAGCGTCAACAACTACAATATCAGAATTCAGCAGATTCCTGATCTTTTCGTCGCCAATATGCTGAAGTACGACCGTGAAGACCTGTTTCAAGTCCACGAATCAGAGCGGCAGGACGTGGACATCAATATCCAACTCCCTCAACTTTAGTCCCACCTGTCTGATGGTCATTAATTTAGAAGCTTTATTGACAGGTATATTTGGGGTGGGAGGAGGAGTTCACTGGTTTTTTCAGGGTTTTCGCGAACTGAAATCCTCCCGAACCATCCAGAATATTCCGACATCGAGAATCATGACCGGGGCGATCGGAACCAATGTTGAGATCAAGGGGAAAATTATCTCCCCCTCAAATCGATTATTGAGCGCTCCCATCAGTAGGCAAGCTTGCGTATTTTATTCCATAGAAATTCAGCGATTGGTCAAATCCAAAGATCACAGCTATTGGAAAAAGGTCGATCAAATTTATTCAAACGAAGAACTTTCCGTGGATGATGGAAGCGGCGCCATTGCCAGGGTATTTATTGACGGAGCAGAGATTCAACGGCGGGGAAGGGTGGAAAAGTTTCAGATCAGATCCAACGAGTTTTTGTCCATGCCAGAGCCGTTACATTCAGTATTAAAACAGAATGAAGATAAATTGAGAGAGTTTAAGTTAAAAAATTCTTCCTGGTTGTTTTCTCAGAAATATCGGTTTGTGGAATGGTGTTTTGTGCCGGAAGAATTGGTGTATGTTCTTGGATACGCTGAACCGGGAATCCGGCCCTTTAAGAGAAATAAATTGAAATTCACGCAATTTTTGCAAGCCAAAAAAATGATTGAGCAAGACACCCAGTTGCAATCCCGCTTCGACCAAAATCAAGACGGAATTTTAGATGCCGGAGAATTGGAACGGGGGGCGCAGATTGTCGGGGTCGGATTGCAAACCGAACCGGTTCCGATTCAGGAGAAAGAGGATGTGCGTCCCATAAAAATGATTTTTAAAAAACGCAAAGGTTTTACATTTTTAATCAGTAATATAAAGGAAAAAGACCTGGTGAAAAAGCTTTCCATGAAGGCCACATTTAAAGTTTGGGGAGGATCGATACTTGCCATAGCAACCGTCGCCTACCTCATTCATGTGTCGATATAAGAATATAAGCCCCTCGCCGATACCCGATCGGGTTATCCTTTCCCTCTCTTTTAACGTCCAGCCAATAGAGTGCAAACAACAGCACCTGCCAAAAATTTGTGGGCATTTTAAAAATTAAGTGGATATTAAAATAAGTCATATCAGGCTATTCTTGAATTGTGCTCTCGACCAGGATTTTCAGTTTTTCTGTTCCAGTATCCTCAAAACGAATTATTCCTTACCAGAAAAAAAATGCGGTTCTATGGGATAACTTTATAACGCATTCTTGCAACGATAAACACTTGACTCTGATTGAATCTGGCTTTATCTTTTAGGGGCTTTTTACGTGCCGGTTTTACAGAAGGTTTCAAAGTGTCTCCAAACTCGTTCCCTTTTTAAAAAAGCGAAAGGGTTTTGGAAAACCCCCTGTCGGTTTCCATCAATATAGTTTTATTGCTGACTTAAAGAAAGAATGGGATGAATATTTCCGAACTGATTCAAGGAGACGATCAGCTCGCAACGTTGCCGGATATTTTTTATAAGTTGAACGCCGCCATAGAAGATCCGGACTGCACTTTCG
>JAJFIL010000232.1 GCA_021774965.1 Alphaproteobacteria bacterium | reverse complement strand
TTTTCATAGTGCGGCTCTGACTGCCGTGACATTGCTCATGGCGCTCGGCATCCCCTGCCCTCTCACCCTCTGGGAGGAAGTCCTGACCGATTCATCTTATGAAGGATCATTCATCGCTTTCTGGCTGAATCGGATTATTTATCTGGAGTGGTTCGAGCCTTTTCACGTCCTGATTCTGGACTTTTGTTTTACCGTGCTGGTGTTTTCGTCTTTCATCTGGTATCCCGTCAAAAAGAAATAGTCATTTCTCTTGAATAACAGCTGTCACACAGCGGAATCCAACATTTTCAAAATATTCATCCGGCGGCACTTCCGTGCGGTTGAAAGCAAAACGGTAGGCATCTAAAAAATAGTGCCCGGATTTTTGAAACCCGTTTCCTCTTAAGACCTTCATGCTCTTTCCAAAACGTTTGTCCTTGTGCGTGTTTCCCGGATAAGCTTCGTACCAGTCCAACGTCCATTCCATCACGTTACCGGCCATGTCATAGACGTTATAGGGGCTGATGTCCTCAGGCTTACTACCGACCGGAACGGTGGTCTTCTCGCCCTCAATGCCAACATTGGCTTTGCCTTTCACGTACTCGTTACCCCAGGGATATTCCAGTCCGTTCGGGCCACGGGCGGCTTTCTCCCACTGCGCCTCAGTGGGCAAACGCTTCCCCGCCCACAGGGCATAAGCCAGTGCTTCCTGCCAGATGACATTGGTGATCGGGTGATCCCCCATGCCCTCAGGATACGTGCCGTCCACCCAGTGCGCCGGAAAGTCCGGGTATTTGGTGTCATCCATGTACACCTTGTACTCGGCGTTGGTGACTTCGTAACGGTCGATATAATAGTCGCCCAGGAAAACCTTCCGCTCCGGGTGCTGATCGAGAAACAGCGGTTTCACGGTGCCGATTTTTTGCTGGGTATTTTCAGGGTCGGTTTTGTTCGTCCCCATGATGAATTCCCCGGCAGGGATCAAAACCATTTCTTTTTTATCGACCGGGGAAATTTTCACTGGTTTTAAAGACCCATCGCCGCAACCCGGCAGGAAAACCAAAAGACAAAGCCAACAGATTACTGTATATTTTTTTAAGCTTGGTATTACCATCATTGATGAAGAACCTTTAGTTTTCGAGTGGTAGCACAGATTTTCCAGCCTGTGCCTGACAAAGAGTTTATGAAAAAATTCTATTTTCTCCTAATACTTTCATTTCTTACGATATTCCTCCCTGTGCAAACCGGGGCGTTTGATAAACCGCTGGCCGATAAAACTACGGGACAGGCGCATCCTCATATTCTGAAGTCCGATGAATTTTCCCTGAACACCCGCAACGTCAAAGCGCTCACGGCCCAGGGAAACACCCTGTGGATCGGCACCGCCAACGGGGTTCTGAAATACGATACCACCACCGCCAACGATTATGAAATTTTCGACAACCAGAACGCTCTCTTGAGCAACGGCATTTTCGGCATCGTGCTGGATGGCAACGACAATCCGTGGATTGCCACTTACGGCGGCGGCCTCAGTCATTTTGACGGCGCACAGTGGCACAACATCAACACCCCGCAAGGGCTGTGCGATTCATTCGTCTACGATCTGGAGTTTTCAGCAAAAGACAACAGCCTGTGGATCGCGACCTGGAGCGGCGTCAATCGAGTGCGCGGTGATTTGTGGGATCGAAAATCGTGGGAATCCTTCACCAGGGAAAACACCAGCGGCGGGTTGATCGACGATTGGGTTTACGCCATCGAAGTGGGCGAAGACGGGCGCGTGTGGTTCGGCACCGAATCCGGCATCTCCCTGTACGATGGGAAAAAGTGGAAGACATGGAATCATGCGAATGGATTGGGAGCGAAACTGAAAAGCGTCAAAATGGACAATCAAGGCGTCATGTCACAATTTGCCGGGAATCACCACAGCCAACACGCCACCGACCTGCCCAATGTGGAAAACGCCGATTACCGCCCCAATTACGTCGTCTCCATGATACTGGATGAAAAGGGACGGCTGTGGATCGGGACCTGGGGAGGGGGCTTGAGCGTGTTCGACACGCACAAAGTAACCTTCCGCAATTTCACCGTGCAAGACGGCCTGCCAGGAAACTACGTCCTCGCCATAGAGGAAGGGCCTGATGGGAATCTCTGGATCGGCTCCAACGGCGGCTTGAGCCGCTTCGATGGAAACAAGTTTGAAAATTATTCGGAACAAAACGGGATGATCGGCGCGTATGTGTTCAGCATCGCCTTCAGCGAAGACCACTCCCTGTGGATGGGCAGTCATCGCGGCATGAACCGCTTCAAGTTTGATACTGAGGGTCGCGGGTTGATTAAGATGGATTGAAAAACATAAAAACGTCATCGCGAGCCGCAAAGCGGCGTGGCGGCCCCCTCGGGAAATTCACTGGCCACAATAGAAAGATGAAGACCCGCAGTACACGAATTCAGCCCCAAAGTGTGCTTGTAGCCGATATATTGTTTGAACTCTTCTTCAAATTGACGGGTTTTAGGACCCGTCATGAACCAGCCCGATTTTAAAGTGTCAACCACTACATTGATTTCATCTTCATCCAGCCAGGAACGGTGAAAAGGCAAGTCTATGCTCATAGTAAACGCACCTTTATAGCAGGGCGTCTCTAAAAATTGACTGAATGCACCGGACCGTCAATTCAAAGCGGCGGCTTTGTTTTAGCAAGACAGGTGCCTGTCTGCACGGGCTGGAAAGCCCGTGCCACCGATTTAAGAAACCCTTGCGCAATACTCGATTTCCTTTAAACAGCTAACTTTCAGAGATGCCCGGTAGTTATTA
>JAJFIL010000231.1 GCA_021774965.1 Alphaproteobacteria bacterium | reverse complement strand
TATCTTCATATTGCGGAATCGGCAGGCCTGATTTCTACCATCGATAATCTGTTGTTGTTCCGGTCCGTTCAGATTGTCCGTAAGCTGATTGAACGTTCTCGTGAGGTTGGCGTGTTTTGCAATATATCCACCCACTCTTTGAAGGATGATTTGTTCTTCCCGCAGTTCCTCGAATTCATGGAAAGCAATGTGGATCTGGCGGGGCGCCTGATATTTGAGTTTGGTCAGGAAACGATTGAGATGTGCGGGCCGATGGAGCTGGCCAACCTGCGTCGCCTGTCGGGGCTGGGCTTCCACTTCTCCATGGATCGGGTCACATCTTTAGACATTGATCCCACCTATCTGCGGGATCGCAATTTCCGCTATATCAAGGTACCAACGCCGGTCCTTTTGGACGAAGAACGGAATTCCGCATCCGATCTGCATATCGGGGACTTCAAGGAAACCCTGGCGCGCCATGGTCTGGATCTCATCGCAGAAAAGATCGAGGATGATCGCGTTGCGGCGGAAGTCGTGGAGATCGACGTGGACTTCGGGCAGGGCTTCTTGTTTGGCGAACCTCGCCCGGTCCGGGATAATGTCATCGAGGAAGATCTGGAAGAAGAGGCCGCATCGGGACACGCGGCCTGACCTCAAATGTATTGGAATTTCGAACGGAATGGATGCCTAGTCGAACAGGGCGTCAATGTCATCCTGTGACTGGCCTTCACCTTCCATCTGGGGACCATTGAGGATTTGATCTTTCTTCCGGTCCTCGGCGGCTTGTTCTTCTTCGGTGAGTTTTACCTCGCCTTCCATCAAGCCCATGGTGCCTACAAGGCGGTCAACACGCCGCTCAATGAACTGAAGCGTCTCGACAACCTTGGAGATGCGCTGTCCGGTAATATCCTGGAATGAGCACGCCTCGAAGATCTTCATCACTTCGTCATTTACCGCCGTCTGATAAGCCGCAGGATCGGAAGTGTCTGCTGCCATGATAACCTCGGCTGCCCCCATGATGGTGTTGGTGGCTTCTTCTGTTGATTTAACAATCGCATCCAGCTCCCGACCGGCCAGGGGCATCTTGTTATTTTTAATCTCTGTAGGCTCAAGGCCTGAGATGTCATCCCGCATGGTGGTGATATGTTCAGAGATGGTGCGGAACTCGTCGTACATCTGCGCGTCGAGGGCATCATAAAACCCCTCCATGGACGACATCATCGTCTGGGCAAGACCCAGAACATCTGTCAGCCGGGGGCTCTTGCCATTTATGGGGTCAGTGACGCGACTGATCGCATCCTGAAAGGCTTCCGTCATCTCGGCCTTTTGTTTCGCAATATCGCTCATCAGTTTTCCCCTCCCGTAGCGGCACTACTAATGTGCCGATTTACTGGTTCTTCCTTTGGTATAAGGGGGGAGACATAAAATTGCGTAAATCGGCGGCATTTTGACAGGTGGGATCGGCTCTGTTGCTCCCGTGCGGCTGGCTCAGTATGGTGCGGCGCAATGAATGGGGGAGAGTTAAGGCTTTTTCCCAGAAAACAGCGAGATTTGACAGAAAGGGTACGCTTCATGAGCCGCCAGTCCGGGATGTATATCGAGGACCTCAGCGAGGGCCAGGCCGCAAGTTTTACCAAAACCATAACGGACGCAGACATCGTTCTGTTCTCCGGGGTCTCCGGAGACACAAATCCCGTGCATCTGGACGCGGATTTTGCAGCCGGAACCATGTTCAAGGAACGCATCGCCCACGGCATGCTGACCGCAAGTTTGATCTCCACCGTGCTGGGCACCAAGCTGCCTGGTCCGGGGGCAATCTACCTCAGCCAGACTTTGACCTTTAAGGCACCGGTCAAGATCGGCGATACGGTCACGGCCACCTGCACCGTGGATACAATCAAAGCGGAGAAACGTCGCGCCTTGATTAAATGCATCTGCACAGTCAAAGATGAGATTGTCATCGCCGGGGAAGCGGTGGTGCTGGTTCCTTCTCGCAAAAGCTAACACTCGCCGGAACGCTCATGCAGATCATAGATCAGTATACGGATACTCCAAACGAGGCCCGAGGGGCTGTCGTCGTCATCGGGAATTTTGATGGGGTTCATCGGGGCCATGCGGAGGTTATTTCGCGCGCGCGGGAAATTGCGACAGGACTTGTCGCGCCGCTGGCCGTCATGGCGTTTGAGCCCCATCCGCGAGAATTTTTTGCGCCCAATGCGCCGACCTTTCGATTGACCACAAAGGAAACCAAAGCTCGCTTGCTGGAGCGCCACGGGGTGGATGTGGCCTTTACATTGCCATTCGATGCGGATCTGGCGGGAAAGTCCGCAGAAGATTTTGTAACAGACGTTTTGGTTGCCGGGCTTGGTGCCGCCCATGTGGTGGTTGGGTTTGATTTCTGTTTTGGCAAGGGGCGCAAGGGCGATACGGCCTTGCTGACCCGTATGGGCAAGGACTTGGGCTTTGGCGTGACCGTCATTGACGCGGTTACCGCCAGCAAAGATGGAGCAGAAGCGGTCTATTCATCGACCCGCATTCGCGATGCCTTGCGGGAGGGCCGCCCGGATGAAGCAGCCAGTCTGCTGGGTCATTGGTGGGCCATCGAAGGCGCTGTGATCAAGGGCGATCAGCGCGGACGCACAATTGATTTTCCCACCGCCAATCTTGCCATGGGGCGGTATCTTCATCCCGCTCATGGGGTCTATGCCATCAAGGCCGAAGTGCTCACGGGATCTCATGCAGGCACTTATGACGGGGTTGCAAATCTTGGCCGCCGTCCGACCTTTGACAAAAAAGATGTGCTGCTGGAAAGCTTTCTGTTTGATTTCGGCGGCGACATCTATGGCGAAGAACTTGTGATTAGTCTCATTGAGTTCTTGCGCCCGGAACAGAAATTCGACGGGCTGGACGCACTGAAGACGCAGATCGCAAAGGACAGCAAGAAGGCTGCCTCCGTATTGACCAAATTAAGAGCTAATCCACAGGACGTACCCTGGGCAGGCTAGGCGCACGAAGTTAGTGGGCCGCAGGCGATATCTCACAAGGAATTCTATGCAAACCGATTCTGACAACAAATTTGCCTTGGGCTCTCTCCGGCTTTCACCGATTGCGGTGGGCCTTTGGGTGGCAGCAGTCACATTCATTGTGGATCAGCTGAGCAAGATTTCCTTCCTGAGCAGCGTGGGTCGCCCGCTTTTCACCCCTCCTGAGGTGTTTACCTCTGGACCCAGCATTGAGGTGCTGCCCTTCCTCAACCTCACGCTGGTCTGGAATCGGGGCATGTCCTATGGACTGTTTCAGTCCGAATCGGCCTGGGGATGGCTTCTCTTCACCGTATTTACCATAATAATCATGCCATTCCTGTTCTGGTGGCTGCGGCGGACACAAAGCCTGCATGTGGCGGTGGCCGTGGGTCTGGTGATCGGTGGGGCGATAGGAAATAACCTTGTGGACCGCGTTTTCTATCATGCCGTGGTGGATTTTTTGCACTTCCATGTTGGGCAATTCCATTGGTATGTATTCAACATGGCCGATACAGCCATCGTTTTTGGGGTCCTGCTGTTGATTTACGATGCGTTTTGGGGCACTGAGCAGCCCTCATCGTAGTTTATACCTCTCGAAATCTAGGGCGCGAGGTGATAAGTCAGGGTGAGAATCTTGGGGGCGAGACATAAGGTGAAGGAAGACCAATACATGGGTAATCAGTTCGGATCACCAATTGGCAAGTTTGCGTCCAACCTCGTTCTTGGTGTGGCGCTCGCAGGCATCGTCAGCGGCTGCGCTGATTTTCGCCAGGCCATGGGGATTGAGAAAGTCTCTCCCGATGAATTCGCGATCGTAACCAAGGCCCCCTTGGTTATGCCGCCAGATTTTGCTCTGCGCCCACCAGTACCAGGTGCAGCTCGCCCGATTGAAGATATTCAAGGTGCTCAGGCGCAAAATGCTTTGTTCGGATCAGATGCGACGCCGGTTTCTGATGGCATTGTGACGGCAGGTGAGTTTGCCTTGCTGAGCAGTTCAGGGGCCGGCAGCGCCAATCCACATATTCGCACGGTGCTGGCGACGGAAACAAACTCGGTCGTTCAAAAAGACAGGTCCTTTGCCGATCAGATCCTGTTCTGGCAGGCTGACGCCGATGCGGACGATAGCGTTGTCAACGCGGCTGCTGAGGCCGAGCGCCTTCGGGAAAATCAGGCTGCAGGCCGTCCGGTGACCGAAGGGGCAACCCCGACAATTACCAAAGACCGCGGTATATTCTAAGGCTATTTGCTGCGGATACCTGCTCAAGAAGCGAATACACCCCCAGACTTGGCCAATCCCCTTCTGTGGGAATGCGCGCACCTATGGCCGGAAAAGCTGGCTCTATCTCGCAAATGTCATTGTATTGAGGCGCATCTTTCGGGCACCATCAATGCCTTAGAATGCCGGAACGGCGAGTTGATTGCCTGCAGTCGAGGGCAGGGCGAAAAGAGTGAGAATATGAATCA
Source organism: Alphaproteobacteria bacterium (assembly GCA_021774965.1). GTDB lineage: Bacteria > Pseudomonadota > Alphaproteobacteria > JAJFIK01 > JAJFIK01 > JAJFIK01. Next base: position 7,069 of record JAJFIL010000231.1, on the reverse strand, counting down.
TAAATCCGGTATCGGCTCCTGGGGCCGTCTTTTTGCTCTTGCGCTTCTTTTGCCTTTTGTCATCTTGCTGGGCGCTTGTTCTCGCGACAGCGGCGAGCAGGAGAACGCCTGGAGCCCCGACACCTTCACTCTTGAAAATGGCATGCAAGTCATTGTCGTCGAGGACCACCGGGTTCCCGTGGTCACCCATATGGTCTGGTATCATGTGGGCGCAGCGGATGAGCCTGAAGGGCAATCGGGCATCGCGCACTTTCTGGAACACTTGATGTTCAAGGGCACGGACGAATTGGGCCCGGGCGAGTTCTCAGAAATCGTGGCCGCCAACGGCGGGGTCGATAACGCTTTTACCTCCTGGGACTATACAGCTTATTACCAGCGCGTGGCGCTGGATCGTCTTGAGATGTTCATGACGATGGAAGCAGACCGCATGGCCGACCTTGATATTCCGGAGACGGATTTTTATTCCGAGCGGGATGTTGTCGCCGAAGAAATTCGCATTGGCGAGCAAGACATTGATCGCATCATGAATGTTGAGATGAGCTCTGCCCTCTGGCCCCAGCATCCTTACGGCATTCCTATTGCCGGCTGGCTTCATGAAGCCCAAGCCCTGACGCCGGAAAACGTTATGGATTTTTACAACACCTGGTATGCGCCAAACAATGCGATCCTGGTGGTCGCGGGGGACATTACAGCTGAAGAGCTACGCCCCCTGGCGGAGGCGATTTACGGTGTTATTCCCGCTCGCGCTGTGCCGGAACGGGCTCGTCCCATGGACCCGCCCTCACGTGCTGCTCGCCGGGTGTCATTGGAACATGAACTGGCCGGAGAGCGCTATCTCTATCGCTATTACCATGCGCCCAGCACGCACACTGGCGGACTTGAAACATCCGTGGCCCTGCAAGTAGGCGTCTCCATATTGGATGGGGGAATCTCTGATTGGCTTTATCGCGAATTGGTCATCGAGCGAGGCCTCGCCACCACAGCCGGCGCTGGCTATTGGGGTTCGACCTATGATGAAGGCCGCATCGCTGTCTTTGCCGTTCCCAACGATGGGGTTGGCTTTGACGAACTCGAAGCGGCCATGGATGAAGTGATCGCAGAATATCTTGAAACCGGCCCTACGGATGCCCAGCTGACGCGTACCAAATATTCCATGGTCAGCGCCGCGACCTATGCTCGAGATAGCCAGGTGACCATGGCACGGGTGTTTGGCAGCAGCCTCACCAGCGGGGAAACCATGGAGCAGATTTTGGGCTGGACCGATGCCGTCGAGGCCGTGGACCGCAATGCGATCATTCAGGCGCTTAGCCCGTTGATCGCCGCCGAGAATGCCGTCACCGGAACCCTGTCACCACCGCCGCCACCGGAAATCCCCATGGAGACGAAATCCGAGATGACCGGCATGGATCAAGGCGCACCTGAAATAAACACCGAGGCAGCGCCAAGCGAGAAGGCAGAAGACGAATGATCCGCACCCTAAGCCTGATTCTCACAGCCACGGCTATGCTGGCCCTGCCTGTTTTTGCTCAAGATGAAATAGACGCGGCAGGCGGTCTCGTTGAGATCCAGCGTGTTGTCTCCCCCGGCGGTATCGAAGCCTGGCTGGTGGAAGACGATTTCGTGCCGATCATTTCTGTACGGATTGGTTTTTACGGCGGCGCCCAGTTCGATGAGATGGGCAAGGAGGGCACAGCGCAGCTTTCCTCTTGGCTCTATGATGAAGGGGCCGGGGATATGACCAGCGCCCAGTTCCAGAACCGCCTGGAATCCTTGGCTGTTCGCATGGGTTTTGGTGCCAGCAATGACCGCTTTAATGCCTCCATGTCCACCCTGTCGGAAAATGCTGATGAAGCTTTTGAGATGCTGCAACTGGCATTGACCGAACCGCGCTTTGATCAAGATGCGATTGAGCGTATGCGGCGCTCCATGCTTAGCTCTATTGCGCAGTCGGAAAGGGACCCCAATTCCATTGCCTCGCGCACGTTCTGGGAAAATGCCTTTCCAGGCCACTCTTATGGTGCCAGCCCCACCCGGCAATCGGTGGAAGCTATCACCGTAGAAGACCTTCGTGCAGCCCATGCTCGGCTAAACCGCCGCGACATGCGTATCGGTGTGGCGGGCAACATCAGTGCTCATGAGCTAGGCCGTTTGCTGGATGAGACCTTTGGGGGCCTTCCAGCGACAGGCGAAGCATACGACCCTCGCCCGGTTGCGCCTGCGGGCGGTGGTGAACAGATCATTGTGGATGCAGAGATTGCCCAAAGCGTTGTGATCTTTGGCGGCGCAGGCATTGACTACAACGATCCGGATTATATGGCGGCCATGGTGATGAACGCCGTGCTCGGGGGCGGCAATTTTGCCTCTCGCCTCATGAATGTGGTGCGCGAGGAACATGGCCTTGCTTATTACGTCAACTCCAGCCTGTCGGTGATGGACGGCTCCTCGCTCTTCATGGGACGTGTGGGTACGGAGAATGCTCGAGTGGCTGAATCCATTGCGCTGATCCGCTCGGAAATCGCGCGCCTTCGGGATGGAGGGGTGACCGCAGAGGAGTTGCAAAATACCCAACGTTACCTCACAGGGGCCTTTGCCCTGGGATTTGGCTCCAACAGTTCTATCGCCCAGCGCCTGTCGTTTTACCAGATGGAAGATTTGGGCATCGATTATATCAACACCCGAAATGCCCGGATCGATGCGGTCACTCAGGAAGACATCGCCCGCGTGGCGGCGCGTCTGATGCGGCCCGATGATCTGTTGGTGGTGGTAGTTGGTCAGCCCGAAGGACTGGGCGAACCGCTCGCTGAATGAAATCTATCCACAGAGACTCAGCTGACCCCGCTCTGTTAGACTGGGTTCATGGGAATCACCGGATTTGAACAAGAAGCTCAAGACAAGGCGAGCAACCGCACAGGCGTGATCAAGCGCCTGCCGGAGGCGGCCGTCAACCGCATTGCGGCAGGCGAGGTCATTGAACGCCCTGCCAGCGCGGTCAAGGAGCTTGTGGAAAACGCCATCGACGCAGGGGCCACTCGCGTCGATGTGGAAATCGAAGCAGGCGGCGCAGCTCTCATCAGGGTGACAGACAATGGTCGCGGCATGGGCCGGGAGGACCTTTCCCTGGCTGTGGAGCGCCATGCCACCTCCAAACTGGTTGCCAGCGAAGATGGCACCGTTGATCTTCTAAATATTGCACATTTGGGTTTTCGCGGCGAAGCGCTGCCCTCTATCGGTTCTGTCAGTAGGCTGAACATTACCTCTCGTACAGAAGGTGCAGATGAGGCTTGGCGCATTGATATTTCAGGCGGCGCTGTGGGGGAGCCGGAACCGGCCTCACTATCTCATGGCACCCGCATCGAAGTGCGCGATCTTTTCTATGCCACGCCCGCGCGGCTAAAATTTCTGAAATCAGAACGGGCCGAGACCCAAGCCGTGGGCGAGATTGTCAAGCGCTTGGCCATGGCGCATCCGGATGTGGGGTTTTCCTTGCGCTCCGGCACGCGGACTTCATTCGAGGCAAATGCCGAGATCGATGAAAGTGCCGCCTCCCGGCTTCATCGTCTGGGCCGCATTCTGGGCCGCGAGTTCGAAGACAATGCGGTGGCCATCGATGCGGAGCGCCAAGGGGTGACGCTTACCGGGTTTGCAGGCCTGCCCACGTTCAATCGCGGCAATGCACAGATGCAGTATTTGTTCGTAAACGGACGACCGGTGCGAGACAAGCTGCTGGTGGGGGCTGTGCGTGGGGCCTATCAGGATTTTCTGGCGCGAGACCGCCATCCCGCCGTGGCGCTTTTTGTGGGCCTTGATCCTCAGTATGTGGACGTGAACGTGCACCCGGCCAAATCCGAAGTACGCTTTCGCGATGCGGCCATGGTGCGGGGGCTGATCGTTTCCGGCTTGCGCCATGCTTTGGCCGAAGCAGGGCACCGGGCCTCGACCACGGTGGCAGGGGCTGCGCTTTCCAGTTTTCAGCAAGGCAACTACCAGCAAAGCGCATATCAGCCAGGAAACCGACCAATTATGCCCCCACGAGATGGCATGCCTGTCGGAGGTTTTGCGGAAACCAATGAACGGCTATGGGCCCCGCTCGGGGGTGCTGGACTGCCGGGCACCGAAGGGCTCAGCGGGCGCATTGAGACGGAAGAAGCGCTGGCCGCCCCCCTCGATCTGCCCCTTGGCGTGGCGCGGGGCCAAGTGCATGAGACTTACATCATCGCGCAGACGGAAGACGGTCTCGTCATCGTGGATCAACACGCAGCCCACGAACGCCTTACTTATGAACGTATGAAGCAGCAGCTTAGCGACACCGGTGTGGCGCGCCAGGGGCTGCTCATCCCTGAAGTCGTCGAGTTGGAACCGTTTGAGGTGCAAAACCTCATTGACCGAAGCGATGAGCTGGCGGAACTAGGCCTCGCCCTGGAAGGCTTTGGCACAGAGGCCGTGGTGGTGCGCGAAGTGCCTGCGCTGCTCGGCGATGGAGATATCAAAGGCCTGGTCAAAGACCTTGCCCATGAGATCGCGGAACTGGACGCGGCTTTGTCCCTCAAAGAACGTCTGGAAGATGTGTGCAGCACGATCGCCTGTCACGGCTCGGTGCGCGCAGGACGCAGGCTCACGGGTGAAGAAATGAACGCGCTTCTCCGGCAGATGGAAGCCACGCCGCATTCGGGCCAATGCAATCATGGCCGGCCTACCTATGTGGAACTGAAGCTCGCAGATATCGAACGACTGTTTGGTCGGCGGTAGGAATTCCCAATCCCTCATGGTCATTCCGGGGCTTGGTCCATCGTCGCCTGGCCTGAACTTTTAGGGACCCTTTGATGCTCCAACTGCCTTCGGCACACCCCCCATCCTGTCCTTCCCCCTCAAGGGGGGAAGTGAAGATAACTGCACGACCCTACTATAATCACCTCCCCCTTTAGGACGGGGGAGGTCCGAGCGAAGCGAGGGGTGGGGGTGGCAAGCCCTCGTTGGGGCTAAGACGAAAACCAAGTCTCAATCTTCGGGATAGCTATCGATCTCAACATGACGCATTGGGTGAGATGCAACTTGGATTGCCGGATAAACGGGGCAATGGCGGATTTTTTAACTCACCTGAAGAAACACCACTTCCGTATCGCCAAAACTGCGGCGGTCCTGTTCTTCAAAACCTTCCGGCACTTCGAACGCGCCTTTGGCTTCTTCCACCAGAATCAAAGCGCCCGTACTCAACCAGCCGCCATCGCGAGCGGCCACCAATGCCAGCTCGCCCAGACCCTTGTTGTAGGGCGGATCGCAGAAAATAAGATCAAAGGGCTGGCCCAAATTCGCCGGAAGGGCCCCGAGCTTTGTCGCATCGCGCCGGAAGATCTTGGTGATGCCCTGAAGCCCAAGAGCCTCCACACTTTCCCGGATGGCCCCGCGCGCAGCGGACCCATCATCCACGAACACACCATAGATCCCGCCGCGAGAGATTGCCTCCAGCCCCATGGCGCCGGAGCCCGCAAAAAGGTCCAACACGCGTTTGCCCTCGCACCCGTCATAGGCGTGATCAATAACGTTGAAGAGGCTTTCGCGCACCCGGTCGGTGGTGGGGCGGGTGGCCATGCCTTTGGGGGCGATGATGCTCCGCCCACGGAATGTGCCGCCGACAATACGCATGGGTTAGCTCTTAACCCATTGGGAGCCAACCAATTCGCCCAATTGCTTCGGCGTGACTTCTTCAATCTCACCTTCTTTAAGAGCTCCCAGCATGAAGGGGCCATAAGATGTGCGGATCAGGCGGTTCACTTGAAGGTCAAGATGTTCCAGCACCCGGCGGATCTCCCGGTTCTTGCCTTCCTTGAAAGCCATGGTGATCCAGCTGTTGTGACCCTTGGTGCTATCCAGCTTGGCGATAATCTCGCCATACCTGACACCATCCACCACAATGCCTTTGGCCAACACGTCCAGACGCTTTTGCGTAATGTAGCCATAGGCGCGCACGCGATATCGCCGGGTCCAGCCCGTGGCGGGCAATTCCAGATGCCGCGCCAGCTCTCCATCATTGGTGAGCAGCAGCAGGCCTTCGGTATTCAAATCCAACCGCCCGACGGAAATCACCCGGCCAAGCTCCTTGGGCAGGCTGTCAAAGACAGTGTCCCGGCCTTTTTCATCGCGGTGGGATGTCACCAGCCCTTGGGGCTTGTGATAGCGGAACAGGCGGGTGGGCTGTTTAGCCCCGACACGGGTGCCGTCCACGCGAATGTCTTCGGTGCCGGTTACCTTGAAAGCAGGGGTGGTGAGGGTCTTGCCATCAACGGTGACAATGCCCTGCGCGATCAGGTTCTCGCTCTCGCGCCGAGAGGCAACGCCAGCGCGGGCCATGTATTTCGCGATGCGCTCGCCATCCGGGGCGCCCATGTTGTTCTTTTCAGTCATAGGCTGCTCTTGCCCTAGTTAGGGCCCTCATGCAAGGTCCGCCTATGGAAAGCACCTTTATGAAACTTGCCCTGGCTGAGGCAGAAGCTGCTGCTGCACGGGAAGAAGTGCCCGTGGGCGCAGTCCTGGTTATGGGCGAAGAGGTTCTGGCTGCCTCGGGAAATCGCATTGTGGAGCTTCGTGACCCCACGGCCCATGCGGAGGTTCTGGTGATCCGGGCGGCTGCGGAGAAGCTGAGCAACGAGCGGCTCATGGGCGCGCAGATCTATGTGACGCTGGAGCCTTGCGCCATGTGCGCCGGTGCCATGAGCTTTGCCCGGATCGAGAAAGTGGTGTTTGCGGCGTCTGATCCCAAGGGCGGGGCGTTGATCCATGGGCCCAAGTTCTTTGAGCAGGCAACCTGCCACTGGCGCCCTCAGATGGAGCAGGTTGAGGGCGAGGCAGCGGAGCGTGCGTCCACAATGCTGAAAGATTTTTTCAAGGCGCGGCGGTGACATGGTTTGTGCCTGCGGCATACCCCCCATCCTAACCTTCCCCCGCAAGCAACTGTGGATTATTGGACACGCCAATCTCTCTGTTCCTTGAGGATTGTGTTGATGGCAACAATCATCCTGCGCATGACAGCCACGAGGGCGACTTTGTGAGGCTTGCCTTGCTCGCGCAGGTTTTT
>JAJFIL010000024.1 GCA_021774965.1 Alphaproteobacteria bacterium | reverse complement strand
GTTACAAGAGTACAACATAAATGGGGATGGCTTTTTTATATCAAAATATTTATGTGCATCTGATGCAATAACTATCGGTGCTAAAGGGCGAAACCATTCGCGTCCCTTTATATTTGAATTGATCAAATCACGAACACGAATACTAGTTGGAATGGCTAAGATCGATCTATGTCCGAGAGCCCGAGGGCCAAACTCTGCCTCTCCCTGCATGAGACCTATAATCGCACCTTGGACTAGTAAGTCACAAATAGTTTTTACTGAATCTTGGATTATTTCACAGTTGAACTTTTTAAGTTGGTCAATCGGGAGCTGTTCAATTTCAATATTTAATTTAGGGCCTAGATAATCATTCCCCCATGTACTCTTACTTAAATCGTTACTAACTAATTTAGTACCATATATTGCACACCCAATGGCGGTTCCAGCATCATTAGGGGCGGGGGGAATGAATAAGTTACGAAAAGGACCTGTTTCTTGTAGTCTTTTATTTGCTACACAGTTAATTGCAATTCCTCCAGCAAAACATAAGTTTTCTGTATTTGTAACACTATATAGCCAGCGAGTAGTTTCAAGTAAAGCTTCTTCAAATGCTCGCTGTCCTGCTGCAGCAATTGTTGCACAAACCTCAAAATTTCTATCTTTTGAGGAGTTAGAATTAAAAGGTTTGCTAGCGCTAAACAAAGTCAGCCATTCATCAGGAATAGTTACTCGGCCTGCCTCAACGATTAGTGGCGGCATTGGTAATTCCAAATGGTTACCGTATGATGACAGGCCCATAACTTTGCCTTCAGTACCCTCGCCGGGGAATAGGCAATTTGCGAGTGATTGATAAAAAAAACCAAGACCTAAGCCTTTGTTTCTATTTTGATCCCAAAATATTTTGCTAATGCAGTTCGCGCGACCATTATCCCATTTGTAATAAGATGCGATTTCAACATCTTTATCCGTGTAATGAATCGTGTCACTCGGTGTCCAAATTTTTTCCGAATGTTGAATAGGGCTCCCCATGAAATCGATAATCATCACTGCAGAATCAGAAAATCCAGAAACTGGAGCTGCGCTATATAAATGTGCTAAATGATGTGGTATTTGAATAATATTACAAGAGTCGCGGAATTGAATATTCTCCTTCAATTCAGAATGATAATTATCTTTTTGTAAAAATTCATCGTCAGATGAGTAGCATTCAACTACGACATCAATCGGTTTATTAAAGTTTCGAATAAGAGGTAGATATATAGACGAAACATCACCAAGTTTCCCCCAGTGGTGTTTTTTCCTTGTAAGTCTTTCTTTTTGTATTGCCCATACGATTTTGCTTCCACTTATCAAACATGCACTACCATCTTGGGTCCGATTAATGCCAAGTACATTATATTCAGAATTAGATATCATTTTTTTTTAATTATATATGATGTAACCAAGATACACCTTTGTCCCCTAAATAAGAGCTTTGTTGTAGGTATATTGAATCATTCAAAGCTACATCAGGAGGAATGAATCTCCAGCCGACTTTTTTTAGCATTGTCAAAATAATACTTAAACAGTCTCCATTTAATTTATTCATATGAAGAAGGAGTAAATGTGGCGGCGAATAACCTAATAATTCTATTGCTAATTCGTAGTAGTATTGTGAAGTGGTAATGACATATTCAACGTAGCTATTTATTATAGCATTTGCAGCGTACTGATTATCTTGATTACAAGCAAAGCAATATCTTAAATCGAACTTCCAATCTTCCAAATCGATTGTTACTGGCGTATGCCTATATTCTCTCTTTGAAAGAATTTGCATGGCTTGATATTTAAATCTAGGGGAATTTCCCATCCTAAGATAAGGGAATCTGAAATAGAGATTGCTTCTTGTCCATCGAGCCAGAATTTTCTCAGCTTTAATCAGATCACTCTCAAACTCAGAGAGCGTCATGTTTTCGATTGATTGATGGCTAAAACTATGATTCCCAATAAGATGGCCTGCATCATAAAATAAATCTAATAGTTTTAAATCGGCTGTATCGTTACACCACTCCCCTACAGCAAAACCGAGAGACTCGATATTATAATGCTCGAGTACATTTATAATATGATTTACAACACTCAACTTTGTGGATGATGTAGAATCTATATTTCGTGCAAAAGGTAAATCATCTATAGTGATGGTTAAGTTCATTGAAAATTTTTCATCATCATTTGATCCTTTTTATGATATTAAATAGGTGTGTCATATTTCTTGAGATTCTGAAATTGATTATATCTCTTTGGCGAAAATAAAGTTTGAGTTAAAGTTTAAAAATGACTGTCACATTTCCTAACTAATCAATTCATTAAATGGAACTAGGTAATAGACAAAAATGAACACCAGAATATTAAGTAAAATGCGCGAACAGGATACTATAGATAATCTTACTACTTTTTCGGAATCTTTAGATCCGAAAGAACCAGATACTGCACGTAGAATCAGACAGGCTATTCTTGAATATTTGCATCGAGCAGGTGGAGGTCATTTTGGAAGCTGTTCAAGTTGTGTCGAAATTATTTTGGCACTTTTTTCTTCACGTCAGTTGGAATGTCGCGATGGAAGAGGTGACAGATTACTCCTCTCTAAGGGGCACGCGAGTATGACACTATACGCTGCATTGTCACTTACAAGTTCAAAGTCATTACCACTAGATAGCATAGGAAGTTTTGCTTCTCCGCTACAAGGGCACCCAGATTTTCGACGATGCGATTCAATAGATTTTTCATTTGGTTCACTTGGACAGGGTTTAGCAGTAGGTCTAGGCTTAGCGATAGGCTTGCAATCGGAAGGAATTCATATTTGGGTCGTGCTCGGAGATGGTGAGTGCCAAGAAGGAATGATCTGGGAAGCAGCGATGCTTGCAGCTCGTTATCGTGTCTACAATCTGCATGTTATTGTTGATGCGAACGACGAACAGGAATGTGGTTGGGCGCATGACCCTAATATTGAACAGAGCCCAGTGCCCGGTGATGCTGAAAAGTGGAAAGCATTTGGGTGGCAAACTTATGAGGCTAACGGTCATGATATTAAGGTAATGTCACAATGGATTCAGGATAGCGTCAACAACGATACAGATATGCCATCTGTTATGTTAGCAAGAACTCGAAAAACCTTAACTGAGTTTGCGGTTTTGCCGCGATTTAGAAATCACCATACGCAACTAACCGAAGCCGAGTATTCTTTAATTGCGAATGTATTAAGAGTTGAGAAATAGATACAATTCAAATAGATGTGCCGTATGAGATAATACTGGAGTGGAAATGAAACGATTAGCTATTGAAATTGCCACTGTTCTTTCTAAGGAGACTCAAAAGCGCGATAATATATGGGTACTCGATGGAGATCTTGGCGATTCATACGGACTTTACGACGATAATCAACAACCAAAATTTAAAAATTTTCTACAGGTCGGAATAGCAGAACAAACCTTGGTCGGAACAGCTGCTGGTCTTGCTACAGCAGGTAAATTCCCATGGGTATTTTCATTCAGTTCGTTTCTTTGTCATAGAGCTGCGGACCAAATCAGGACGTGTATTGCAGAGCCTAAACTTCCCGTTGTATTAGTTGGTTCACATGCTGGAGCAGCGAGTGGAGCTAATGGGAGTAGTCACGCTTCTCTCAGCGATCTTGGGGTACTTGGTGCAATAGGTGGCATAGAACTTTGGTCACCGGCGGATCTAAATGACGTTCATACAATAATTGACTCCTTATTAACTACACCACGGCCGGCTTATATTCGGGTGAGTCGCGAGACAGTAACAGAACTAGCTTTGGAAGCAGGTCAAATTCGCTCAAATTCGGTTACTGGAGAATTCGTAATACTATCTACAGGATTTGCATCTCATTGGGCTAGCGAAGCTGTTGAGGAACTGGCTAGTCGAGGAATAATCATCTCATGGAATCATATTGCAAAACTCGATGATGATTTACTGCGACATTGGTTACAATCACAAGAATTAATAAGGCGCATCATTGTGCTTGAGGATCATGGAGTCGTAGGTGGACTGGCTGATGCAGTACGGCGCGTAGCAAAATCAGAAATACAAATACGAGGACTATGTTGGCCGAGACATTGGCATGGCGAGTCTGGTTCAATCGACGAACTGCGTTCTGCTTTCGGACTAGATACGTCTACTATTGTTCGCTCAATTGAAGATTGGTATGAATAAAGATAATACAAAACCCAAGCCAAAACCCCCTCTGACACTAGCGGCATTGCTTTATCCGATCTCTGTAAAGACTTTTCTCGAAGACTACTTCGGTAAGCGGCCATTGCTGGTTCGCGGCAGGCCAGGAAAGTTTGATGCATTTATGAAACCAGACAAATTCATATATGGGCTTGATAGAGTGCCTGAGATTAGATGTGTGTTTAATGAGTTACGGCAGGCGACTATTTCACCTCAAGATATACGGGAGATGTTCGAGGCCGGTGCGACGATTTGTGTTACTGGCATTGATTCTGCTCACAGCTCATTACGCTCGGCCGCACGCCGTATAAAGAAAGAAATAGGCTACGCTGGCAGTGTAGACTTTCGTGGTTACTTATCTCCACCAGGTTCGGGCTTCGATATTCACTACGATGCAAGGGTTGCTACTACGTTGCAACTTGAAGGCACAAAAACATGGTGGTATTCGACTAGTCTTGGATCATCATTCCCAACAGAAAATTCATCACGAGAAAACATGAGCGAAATAAGGCGCAATGTATCTAAAATGAAGTTTGAAAAGGTAGTCCTTTTCCCCGGAGATCTTCTTTGTATACCCCCTGGCATTTGGCATAAAGCTCAAGCTGGGGAGGGAGGTTCTCTCGCATTGAATATGGCTTTTAATCATAATGGTGCAACGGTGCTTGATCTGGTTCTTCAAGAGTTACGGGACACGCTTTGTACTGATATTGGGTGTCGCGAACCTTTTTATACAGGCACGACTGATAATTCAACAAAACAATTAAAAACTCATATAGCTCAGTGTGTCACGAAAGTTTCAGACATGCTGAACATAATGGGAGACGAGAATGTTATTAACCTCCTTAATAAAACTTCAAAGCGACTTACTCAGCACCAAAAATGAATAAATCAGTACATCATGATGCAAACTTAGATAATGTACATAGTAGTAGTTGCGGTAGTATTGATGGAAATAGATTACGAAATATTCTTACTCTAATAATACCTGGACTCCAGCATGATCATTCTGGTACATCTCTTTGGGAGCATCTAGTTGGTACTTTTGAGATTTTGAGAGCGTGGGGTGTGGAAGAGGATATATGTTTTGCAGGATTAATCCATAGTATATATGGAACACAGTATTTTCAATCTGAACTCGTCTCTGTTAATAGACGTAAGCAAATAGTGAAAGCTACAGGTGAATACGTTGAACAACTTGCTCATTATTTTTGCGTCCTTGATCGCCAAATACTTTGGGAATCACAGTTGCCGATCGGAGATGAGGACAGAAAAACGAAATTGCGTAGCCATAAGGGCTCTAGTGAGATTCAGGTCTCTAATGATATTTTGCGTGCTTTACGATTAATAGATCTAGCTAACGAAACGGAACAGCGACAACGTTATCAAGGATCACCAAGGTCATGGTTTAGCTACGTTTGTAAGGGATTTAGCTCAATCGGATTTATTCCCATTTATTTGACTGATGAAATATATTCAATTGATGAGACTCGTGAACAATGTCTTTTAAACCATTATAGAAAATCTTTTCTTGTAAGAGGAGGACTATCCAAGCAGCAACTTTTAAATTGTGTCAATGAAATTCCACAATGCGCCGAACCTCGTCTTTTACTAGCAACCATTCAGTTAAAGAGTGGAGATTGGGTGTCGGCTTACACAAACGCCCGTGTTGGCGTAGATAATATACGAGGTTGGGGTGCCGCATGGGACACTCGTGTCCCTCTACTAGCATGGGACTTGATGGGTAGTCAGCTGATGGAAGCCGCACGGGTTAGCTCTCACGAACTACCTCCTCTTGCTGAGCAGATTATCGAGCGACTACTGAGTGCTTCTGTCAATTAGACGGGTAAATTGTTATTAATCCATTGCAGTTGAGAATTCGGATAATCTCCATAACTACTAGGATCTATAAAAAGAGGGTAATTATTTTTTGGTATTTGCTTGGTTATCGCTCGCTCAAACCAGCTTTTAGCAAGATCCGGCCTTCCAATTCCTAAGCTAATATCTCCAAGAAGACAGCAGGCTTCGGCTAATTGGGGGTCGAGGCGGTATGCCCGCATCGCAAAGCATCTCGATGCTTTGAAATCGTGAAGCATGAGGTAGCAGATCGCGGCACCAATAGCAGCAACATATCTACCAGCTCTGAAGTCCGACTTACGCCAGTATCGGTCGTAATAGGGCAGAGCGTCTCGAAATCGGTTGAGATGTCTAAGCGCTCTAGCTAAGTAAAAAACACCTCGTAAATTGTCTGGATTTTCATCTAACAATAGTTTGCAAAGTCGCAAGTCACGATATGAGGCTGATTCCTTACCTTTCTTATCTGGAAGATTCTCAATTGAAGCAGAGTTAGTACGGCGAACTGGGCCACGAATTTCTACCCACTCGTGCACACGCTCATGCCAACACGTCCATGGCTTTCGAAGAAATAGGCGGGGTAAGTGCCAATGTACCCCACCAGACAGTATTGGCATCTCAATTGCGTGCAGTCTTTTATTTCTCAGCAGCTGGTATATTTTATCTGGTTGAGTAAGTTTGAATACTTCGTCAGCGTCGATAGAAAGAACCCAACGAGAGTGCGCCATTCTTAACACAGTATTTCTTGCTGCGGCAAAGTCGCGCATACGGCCAGTACTATCTGCGAGCGAACGGTCGATTATAATTCGAGCACCAATCTGTCGCGCTATATCAACTGTATCATCATCAGAACCACTATCAACGATACAAATCTCATCAGCAAAATCTTTTATTGAATAAAGACAGCGCTCAAGTACAGAGCTTACGTTGTGAACGATGAGGCAAGCACTAATTGAAATATGCGAACTCAATACATAGCCTCCCATGTTATAGAATAGCAAATATCGTTATTTTTCCCGTATAACACCTGAAATATTAATATTATTTAGAATTTATAACAAAAAACCGCTATAGACACCAATATTGACCAAGAGTAATATTCTCTACAGTGCTGCTTTAAAAGTACGTTCAGATTAGAACTTAGTACATTACAAAGGAGTTGTGGATACGATGGTTACAAAAAAGAAAACTGCAAAGAAAAAAACTGCAAAGAAAAGGTCGACTGCTTTAACGATTTCGATAGATCTAGGTGCTCTCGATAAGCTCTATAAAAAAAGATACGTTGTGGCTTTAGATGGAGATACCAAAGGCGCTGTTGTTCTCGATGGAGACACCAAAGGTGGTGTGGTGATTCGCGATGGAGACACCAAAGGAGCCCCCTCCCGTTCTAAGACATCACGGAAAAAAACTAAAAAGCGCTCTCGCTAGAAGAAAACGCGAAAGAGATAATTAAAACCTAATCAATTATGGTTTGGCGAGAATTCTTCGTCGACCTCAAACTCAATATATGAGGTTAGCAATCGCGTTAACCCGAGCAGGGGAAGGGCAACTCAGAGAGAGCGTCTCTACCAATTCATGTGTTCATGTGGAAGGGCAGCGTTGGCAGCCACGACTAGCTAATAGGCGGCTATTAGTGTGGGAGCATGAAAGGATCGCGCAACCTACACAATTTTCCCACAATAATTGTAGTGTGCTCATCACAGCCTCTTCATTAGTCAAGGTCGTATTGGAAAAAATTTCGATTGACCATGAGGATGTAATCGTCATACGTCGTCCACCTAAGGTTTCTACATCAGTTTACTATCGAATAGGAACACACACTTTAGAAATTGATCATGATTTAGATCGACTGGCTACAAGTAGTGGGCAAAAAGCTTCGCCCGATGTAAAGTCTCTTCTTCATTTTGTGTGGCGCGGACGGGCGCGACCCGGTCTGACCTTATATCGAGATATTAGAAGTTTGGAAGTAGGCGAAGAATTAGTTTGTACGCTAGGGCAGAGACCTGTGATTCGACGCTACTGGTGGCCTCTATGTGATGAAACGTTATCTCAAG
>JAJFIL010000230.1 GCA_021774965.1 Alphaproteobacteria bacterium | reverse complement strand
ATCACCGTTAAAGATATGGAAAAGGCGCAACTCCATCCCAACGCCTGTAAGGATGACCAAGGGCGCTTGCGCGTCGCGGCGGCCTCCGGTGTTGGGGATGGTGGTTTTGAGCGCACACTGGCTCTTATAGAGGCGGGCGTTGACTGTGTGGTCATCGATACTGCCCACGGTCATTCGGCGGGCGTATTGTCTGCTGTTGAGCGGGTGAAGAAACACTCCAATCTGGTTCAGGTCATTGCAGGCAATGTGGCAACGGCAGATGCCACTAAGGCGCTCATTGATGTAGGCGCCGACGCCATCAAGGTCGGTATTGGCCCAGGTTCTATCTGCACCACGCGTATTGTGGCCGGTGTGGGCGTACCCCAGCTGACCGCCGTGATGGATTGTGCCACTGAGGCCAAGAAATCTGATATCCCCATCATCGCCGATGGCGGCATCAAGTTTTCTGGCGATTTCGCCAAAGCCATCGCAGGGGGCGCGGACTGCGCCATGGTGGGCTCACTCATGGCGGGAACTGACGAAAGCCCCGGCGAGGTGTTCCTCTATCAAGGGCGCTCTTATAAATCCTACCGCGGCATGGGCTCTGTTGGGGCCATGGCGCGCGGTTCTGCGGATCGTTATTTCCAGCAGGACATCAAAGACAGTCTCAAACTGGTGCCCGAAGGCATTGAAGGCCGCGTGGCCTATAAGGGACCCGTCAGTACAGTGATCCATCAGCTGATCGGCGGCATGCGCGCTGCCATGGGTTATACGGGCTGCCCCAATGTCACGGACTTCCAGGCCCGTGCCGAGTTCCTGAAAATCTCAGCGGCATCGCTCAGGGAAAGTCATCCTCATGATGTTTCCATCACACGCGAAGCTCCTAACTATCCTATGGGCTCCTAAGTGACCCCGGGTGCACGCATAAAAACTGCAGGTGAAATCCTTGAAGCTTTGTCCACTTCTCGCGAACCTGCGGACCGGTATTTGCGGTCTTGGGGTTCCAAAAACCGCTATGCTGGATCAAAAGACCGGCGCTTTCTAAAAGCCGTGGTGTTTGATGTGCTGCGCCACCGGGCCAGCTATGCTGAGGCCATGGGCAGTGATGACCCGCGCGGACTTGCGCTGGCTGCTGTGCGCTGGGGCCAGGAGTTTTCCCTCGAAGAAGTTGCCAAGGCCTGTACCGGTGCGCGGCATGACGCACCAAAACTCAGCGATGCGGAACGCACAGCACTCAGCCCGGGCGCTGCCCCCGATGTTCTGGAATGGCCCACTTGGGGCCTAGAGGAACTAGGCAAAGGTCGCAGCGAAGAAGAAACAGCTAAATTGGCCCGCGCACTCAACACCATGGCTCCGCTTGATCTGCGGGTAAACTTGAGCAAGGCAAAGCGCGATGACGTGCTTGGCGCTCTTGAAGCTGTGGGTTTTGCCGCCAAACCATCCCTCTTTAGCCCGCGCGGCATTCGCATCTCCCGCGGGGAAGGGGAGATGGAAAGCAAAAACATTCGCGCGCTTCCGCTGTTCAGCGATGGCCGGATCGAAATTCAGGACGAAGGCAGCCAGCTGGTGGCGCTTTTGGCTGGAGCCAAGCCGGGCATGCAGGTGATTGAGCTTTGCGCAGGCGGCGGCGGCAAGACCTTGGTTTTGGCCGAGGCGCTCGAGAAATCTGGACAGGTCTTTGCCTGCGATACAGACCCCGCCCGCCTTCGCAATGGGCAGGAAAGGGTCAAGCGCGCCGGAATTTCCAATGTGCAGCCTCTGCAAATCACACCGTGGGAAGCCGAGGCTGGGGATGATCCCGAGCTGGAAGACCACGCGGGAAAAGCGGACCTAGTCTATCTTGATGTGCCCTGTTCAGGCTCTGGTGCCTGGCGTCGTCAGCCGGACGGCAAATGGCGCATGGCTCAGGAAGACCTGGATGCGCTTAACGCGACGCAATCTGCGATCCTCAAGCGTGGCGCACGGCTGGTAAAACCTGGCGGCACGCTGGTCTATGTGACCTGTTCTGTCTTTGCCCGGGAAAATGCCGATCAAATCAACACCTTCCTTGAGCAAGCCGGCGATTTTGAGGCACAGGACATAGCAAAGTTGTGGGAAAGCAACATTGCTGCGCCGTTCCCTGCGATACTTGAAAGCGCGGTAGAGCCTGGGCTTGTAGCAGGTAGCTATCTTCAGCTATCACCAGTGATCAGCGGCACGGATGGATTCTTTACTGCCGTCCTTAAACGCAAAACCTAACCCCAACCTCCAAGAGACAGCCCCAAACCGCATGGCACACGATCAAATCCTGATTATCGATTTCGGCTCCCAAGTCACCCAGCTTATCGCCAGAAGAGTGCGGGAAAGCGGGGTCTACTCAGAGATCGTACCTTTCCAAAGTGCCGAAGCAGCTCTGGAACGCATGGACCCCAAGGCGGTGATCCTCTCAGGCGGTCCGGCAAGCGTCTTGGGCACGGATACGCCACGGGCACCACAGGCAGTTTTTGAGCGCGGCATTCCTGTTTTGGGCATCTGCTATGGCCAGATGACTTTGGTGGAACAATTGGGCGGCACCATCGAAGCTCCGGACCATCGTGAATTTGGCCGTGCCTTTGTGGATGTGAAAGAAGACTGTCCTCTTTTCGAGGGTCTTTGGAAAAAGGGCGAACGCCATCAGGTCTGGATGAGCCACGGAGACCGGGTCATCGATATCCCGGAAGGCTTCCGCGTTGTGGGCACCAGCGAAGGCGCACCGTTTGCCGCTATTGCCGATGAGGCGCGTAATTTCTACGGCCTCATGTTCCACCCCGAAGTGGTGCATACACCAGATGGAGCCAAGCTGCTCAAGAGCTTCACCCACAACATCGCGGGCTGCTCCGGTGACTGGACCATGGGCGCGTTCAAGGACGAAGCCATTGCTGCCGTGCGCAAACAAGTTGGCACGGGCCGGGTGATCTGCGGTCTTTCCGGCGGGGTGGACAGCTCTGTCGTTGCGGTGCTGCTGCACGAAGCCATCGGCGATCAGCTCACTTGTGTATTTGTCGACACCGGCATGATGCGAGCTGGCGAAGCAGATGAAGTGGTCGAGATGTTCCGGGATCACTACAACATCCCGCTGGTCCATTCAGAATCTCAAGAGTTGTTTCTGGGCAAGCTCGAAGGGGTCTCCGACCCTGAGAGAAAGCGCAAGATTATTGGCGCCACCTTCATTGACGTCTTCGAGGAAGAAGCCAAGAAAGTTGGCGGCGCAGAGTTCCTGGCTCAAGGCACGTTGTACCCGGATGTAATCGAAAGTGTCTCCTTTACCGGCGGGCCATCGGTCACCATCAAATCGCACCATAATGTTGGCGGCTTGCCGGAACGCATGAACATGAAGCTGGTGGAACCCTTGCGCGAGCTATTCAAAGATGAAGTGCGCGATCTGGGCCGGGAGCTTGGTCTGCCGGACGCCTTTGTGGGACGGCATCCCTTCCCGGGCCCGGGCCTTGCCATCCGCATGCCGGGCGAGATCACGCAAGAGAAACTGGAAATCCTGCGCAAGGCCGACACGATCTATCTCGATGAGATCCGCAAGGCAGGGCTCTACGATGTGATCTGGCAAGCCTTTGCCGTATTGCTCCCCGTACGGACGGTTGGGGTAATGGGGGATGCACGCACTTATGATTATGTCTGCGCCCTTAGGGCCGTGACGTCTACCGACGGCATGACCGCGGATTACTATCCCTTCGAGCACGAGTTCCTGGCCGGCGTCTCAACGCGCATCATCAATGAAGTCAACGGCATCAACCGCGTGACCTATGACATTACCTCCAAACCTCCCGGCACTATTGAGTGGGAGTAGGGCACTCTTGACAGCTCCTTTGTATGTACGTATATTAGGTACGTATATTAGGTACATATATTGAGGTAATTATCATGAAGATGATCAAAGTCACGGCGTCTGAGTTTCAGGCCAAGTGCCTGAAACTGATAGCTGACATTGAAACCAGCAAAGACAGCATCACCATTACAAAGCGCGGGCGTCCCGTTGCTGTGTTAGGTCCTGCTCAAGCGCCGGAGAAAAAAGCCGGGCTGTTGGGCGCCATGAAAGGCTCTGTCCTTCGCTATGACGCACCGACGGAACCTGCAATCGACCCTGATGACTGGGCAGCGAGCCATTGATCGTACTGGACACCCACGTTCTTGTCTGGGCTCTGGGCGGGGACGCATCCTTGGGCAAAAAGGCCCGGCGTTCCATTCAGTCCTCTGCGGATAAAAATGAAGTTCTTGTTGCGGCCATCACCCCTTGGGAGATTGCGATGTTGGTCGAAAAACAACGCCTCTCCATAGACAAGGATGTTGGCGAGTGGATTGAAGAAGCGTTGAGCCTGCCCGGAATCAACATCGCGCCGCTGGAGCCATCCATTTCCGTCGATAGCGTTCGCTTGCCCGGCACATTCAACAATGACCCAGCAGACCGCATGATCGTTGCCACTGCGCGGCACTTCGGATCCAAGCTTCTTACCGCAGACCGGGACATCCTGGCGTATTCTGAAGCCGGGCACGTCAAAGCAATGGACGCAAGGCAATGAAGTTTTTAAAATCCCAATAAAGAGTTGGCCCGACTGCGGGAACAGTCGGGCCAGGGGGGTGTGGAACCTTGGGGAGGGTTCCTCGGGAAGACACTACGGGGTCAGACCGAAGCGTCGCATTATGCGTATCTGGCGATTCTTAGGGGG
>JAJFIL010000229.1 GCA_021774965.1 Alphaproteobacteria bacterium | reverse complement strand
GAGGAGAAGCGCTATGGGGTCCAGGGGCGCACGGGTTGATCCATTATCCAGGGCTTGCGCCCCGCCCATAAACATCATCGTTACAAAGGGAAAGCCCAATCCGAAGATTGCCAGAATCGTGACGGGTTCAGCATAGTCCTGCCCGGCCACCAGGACCGTATAGGCCAAGGCCCCCACCCAAATGATCCCATACAGGATCAATGGCACTATGAACGCAACATTACGCATACCTACCCCCGAACTGGAATGATACAAAAGTTTGGTGGACTTATCTAGATTGAGATGCGACGAAAATCAGTGCTCGCTTAACCATGATCTTGGGCGTGGACGGGGGATTTACGGAAATCCGTGGACCTTGGGCGTGTCTAATGTTACGCGGATGGCCTACCCTATTTTGAGGCACTCAATGTCAGATAAGATCAGACCCTGGGAAGTGCTGGAACGGCGCATCTCCTTTCAAGACAAAAACTTGACCATCAGCACCGACCTCTGCCGCACGCCGGGAGGTGTGGAGATCCCCGATTATCACACCATGACCTTTGCCGACTGGGCAGCGGTGATCACCCTTACACCGGAACATGATATCGTCCTTGTACGAACCTACCGCCATGGAGTGGAGCGTATCTTTCTTGAACCGCCCGGCGGCCGCATTGATGATGGCGAAGAAGCGTTGGCTGCTGCGGCTCGCGAGCTCCGGGAAGAAACCGGCTATGAAGCCGCGCACATGGTCCCCCTTCCGGTGATGCATTCTGCGCCGGGGCGCTTTCCCACCCGCGCGTTTGGCTTTCTGGCTTTTGGAGCGCGAGAAGTTGGCGAGCAGGCCCTTGAAAGCGGCGAGGAACTGGAAGTCCACACCATGCCTTTCACAGATTTCCTGGCAGACATGCTGCGCGCCGCAGAACCCGTTAACGGCATGCATCTGGCCATGCTGCAAAGCGCGGCCATCCATATCCTCGGAGCCGAGGATGAGGGTTTGGATACTCTAAAGAAGTCAATTCAGGGCGTTTTGACCCACCAAACTTAGAGTGACCCGCGTGGTCAAGCTGACCTTCCTCGCAACCCCTAACCATCAGTTAACATGAATAGCTTGCTCGCTAATTTCCCCTTGGAATTATGTTGGTATTAACTCCGCCATGCTTAATTGCCGCCTTTAATTCACCTTCGTCGAATGAACAGAGGGGCAGTACATATGAATCTGGTCCGATCATTCGGCAAACTTGCGATCATCATTTTCGTCGTTGAGACGATCGTGATGATTGGCCTCAACGCCCTATCGCTCGGCGAGCACCATATCCTTGAAATGTTCTTGGATTCCACGGCACTTCTGCTTTTGTCCTCCCCCTTCATTTTCTATTGGGTCATTATTCCCCAATTACGTGAGGACAGGGCTCGGCAAGCAAAAATCGCAGAAGCCCGCGATGAAGCTAAATCAAATTTCCTGGCCGCCATGAGCCATGAAATTCGCACGCCAATGAACGGCATCATCGGGTTGGTCGATATTGTCCTAAACAGCGACCTTGAGGAAAATCAACGCGACCATCTCAACATGGCGCATCAATCCGCCGTCTCCCTGATGGTAATTTTGAACGACATCCTGGACGTCTCCAAGATCGAAGCTGGGGAAATGGGCCTGGAGACAGCACCCTTTTCGATGAAACAGGCGCTGGAGGAAACGGTTTCCCTGTGGCAGAGCATTATCAAAAGCAAAGGTCTGGAATTCGATGTCTCTATAAGTCCTGACATCGCCGATATGGTGATCGGCGACAAGAGACGTCTTAGCCAAGTGTTCTCGAACCTTCTTTCCAACGCTGTGAAGTTTACTGAATCTGGAACAATTTCTCTTGTGGCTCGAAGCACCAAGCAAGGCGGGCAAGCTTGCTTTGAATTTGAAATTGCCGATACCGGTATCGGTCTCCAATTTGATCAGCAGGTAAGAATCTTCAACAGGTTCACCCAGGCGGACCAATCAACATCGAGGAAATATGGTGGCTCAGGATTGGGCCTTGCAATCACCAAAGCCCTTGTCAGAATGATGGGCGGAACGATTGATGTGCAGTCTCAACCCGACAAAGGATCTACATTTCACTTTGAAATCCTGTGCGAGCCCACATCGTTGCCTGCGGCCGAATACAATGATTCATCTCCGATAATTGCGCAGGTGCACGATAAGCTCGGCGAGGAAGACAAGAATAAGACCCCCGCTCCCGCGCGCGATGATGATGGGAAAATCCATATCCTTGTCGCCGAGGATCATGAGATAAACTGCACACTGGTTGAAGCAATCCTCCGAAACGAAGGCTATCACGTAACCTTCGCAAACAACGGTGCAGTCGCCGTCGAGAAAGCGTCGCGGGGCAAGTTCGACGTAATCCTGATGGATATTCATATGCCAGTTATGGACGGCCTTACAGCCTTGCAGAGAATACGTGCATCAAATGGATTATCGGCCACAACACCTGTCGTTGCTCTTTCTGCCTGCGCTATGGTTGGGGACCGGGAACGCTTCCTTGAGGGCGGCATGGATGACCACATTTCAAAGCCCCTTGATTCAAAATTGCTTATAGAGACAATCGAACGGTTGGCGCCCCAGAAAACCGCAAAAGCCTCCTAGGCTTCTACGACACTCAAGTTTCCTGATCTGCTAGCGCCGCAAGCGCTTTGTCCATCGCCCAATTGGCGCGCTCGTACACGTCGGACTTCCATTTGTCCGTTTCGGTGTAGAAGCACTCCCGAGCATTCTGACCAATTTGTTTGCCAAGGTCGCTTTGGCGATCCCCATGGACCTCCAGCCAATTGTCCTGACGGATGCCGTCCAGCACAACTGCCATCTCCAAGGTTCCGTATTCCAGCGCAACGGCAGCAGTCCAGGCCTGTCCAAATTGTTGAAAGAAAGCCTCCCCCAGATCGCCCCGCACGATGGCAGAGCTGGAGGCTCCTGCTTGCAGGTCGGTAACTTCAGCGCTCCCCCAAACAGAGTTTGCCCGTTGAATCGCTTCGCTCCCCCCAAGGCCGATAAGCTCGCCGTATCCCGATGGGCCAAGACCTGTATGAAAATCGATCATGATGACTTTGGCAGCCCCTGCCCCGTGTTTCTTTAGGGTGGCTCGCCACATGTCATTGGACCAGGCCGGTGCGGCACCACCATAGAACATGCCGTCGGGAAAGGAATACTGCCCTGAAGATACCGCCTCCTGAAACGCCTCCATGCCGTGCTCACCGATCCAGGCAAGCAATTCGGTATCCCATTTCTCCTTATGCTCCATCAGGTCCGGCGGGCACACGAAGGAATGAATTTTGTCGTAGCCTTTATCATCCGGGTACGGTGCATCGTGGTCGACAAAATTGCGATTGAGATCAATGTTGTCTTCGTTCACCCGGCGCCCCCAGGCAAAGCCGTAAGGATTGACTGCATGGGTCAGCACGACTGTCACGCCATCGGGCAGATGAGTAAACATTCCATCCCGCAACATGCCCACCTGACAGCCTGAGCCGCAATAGCCTTCTGCCCCATGAGTTCCAGAGTTGGCAAACAAAACGGCCCTAGCCTCTCCCGGCGCGGGGCCTAGACGAGCAAAATCTGTGTACAGAGGCTCTCCGTCCGGGCCGCTGGCACATGTGTTTTGAAGGCTCTCCACTTGAGCACCGGCCTTACGGGCGGCATCAAGGAATTTATCCCGCGCCTCACCATAGGTTTTTGAAAAGTGCCGTTCAGACCCGCTATCGCTCATTTGTTGTCTCCCGCCGACATCATATTACTTCAAGACAAGTACAGCAGCATGATTTGTTCCAATGCAACATAGGAAATACCGCATTTCTATCGAACTTATGCCACCTGTTACCTATATAAATGAAGGGGCCAACCTTTTGAAGAGGAGGGCTTACCATGTGGTTCCTATTTGGACTACTTGTGTTCTTCGCCGTCGGCATATCAGTCACTGCCATCATCTCAGATGGTACAGGCGGCAAAGCTGACTTTTTGGACTTCGACTAGCAAGTCTGAAATGCGTATTTGTCCCGCGTATTAAAGTGCAAGCCGCCCATGTCATCGCTCAACACTGCCGAGCGGTGACATGGGCGGCTTGGCTGTACTCAAATAAATTGGAAAAGCCGAGATCAATTCATCCATGCGCCGTCTTTCGTCCGCAGACGAATGGTATGAATTAAGCGCTTGATAGAACCGTCACCATCCACCAGAGGCAAAACGGCCGCTTCCGCATGAAGACCGTCAAGATCATCGGAACGCCCAACACGTCCGTGGATACACACCGGGGTCATTGTCTCCACCACCTTCCCATAGGCGCGGTTCAACCGGCCAGCCACGTCTCTGTTTTTGGCATCGCCCAACAACTTGCCTGTCATATCCTCGCCGAGGATGCGGGCATACTTGGTCCCCACAAGTCGGTAGCGATAGTCGGCGCCGCCATCAATGATATCTGCCAGCGCCACCCATGGTGCCTGATGATGATGTTGCATGACGTCATAGTCGGAAATCAACGGATACCCATCACCGTTTCGAAGCCCTAACCAATGATCGCTCACGTCGCGCACCAATGGGCACTCGATATGCTCCAGTGACACAAGATTATCTATTGAAGCCATGAGGTCCCCACCCCTCTTTTTGAATACAACCTGGCGCCCTTGAGTGGGCAGTATCTCATGTGTTACACACCTCATAATAGCATATTACAACCCAAAACAAAAGACCCCACAGAATATGCGGAATATTGGCAGGTTTGGTGGCTTTTATCCTTTTGATCGTGGTCTCAGTCGCAAGCTTTGCGGGCCCGAACGATGAAGGAGATGACGACCAGAAAGACCCCGATGGGGACTTTCAGGACCAAGATGATCCCTTTGGTCGTGACGATTAGGTGGGCGCGAGAATTAGGTCCGGTGTCTAGACCAGCCACTCGCCATCAAGAGTTTGCAGGCGGACCATATGGACAAGCTTGGACCATTTCCCCGCCTCATCGGCTAGCGGCAGAATGCAGGCTTCACTGCGAAATCCGATGCGCCCGTCAATGTCTCCCACCTGCCCGCCACCCCATAGGGGTTTTCCAGCGGCAAGGGCAGCATTGTAGATACGGGTAATGCGGCCCTCGACGTGTGCTTCCCCACCGGAAGAGATCGTCTTGCTTGTTAGATCGGACCCG
>JAJFIL010000228.1 GCA_021774965.1 Alphaproteobacteria bacterium | reverse complement strand
GGCGGGAATGATCAGGAAAAGCTCTTCGATCAGGTCTCTGTAGGCGCGTTCCCAACCGGGAAAGAGAATGATCGGGTCAAAATGAAACCCGACGCGGTATCCCTTTTCCTGACACAACCGCGCGGCTTCCAGGCGTTGATGCAGTTCGGGAGTGCCCTTTTCTTCCCGCTCAATGATCTCCGGGGGGTTCAGGGACCAGGAAACGATGACGTTTTTCGGGTTTTCCTGCTTTAGTAACTGACCCACATTTGCGGATTTGGTTTTGAGTTCCAGAACCGCATTTTCCTGTTTGTTGAAAAAAGGAATCAACTGGTCTGAATAAGGAATGACATCCTCCAAAGCCAGGCTGTCGGTCAACTCTCCGGTTCCGACACGAAACTTGCGGTCGGGATGATTGTGAAACATTGGGGCCAATTCCTCGAGCAAATCCTCGACATTGACATAAGCCACCATGAGCGGGTTGTTTTCCAGGAACCCCTGAAGGAAACAATAGGAGCAGTCGTAAACGCAGTTTTTCATGAGGTTGACCACGTAATAATTGCAACACACCATGCCAGGGCTGATGCCGGGGCATTTTTTCAGGAAGGAACCCTTAAAGCGGGACAGCACCAGTTGTTTTTTGCCCTTGCCAAAAATATCAAGGGAGGTCTTTTTGATTTCTTCTGTAACCGAGAGGCTTTCTTCAACCCGATGTACGGGAGTTTCAGGAAAACGTGAAAGAATGTCGCGAGTGAGCGAAAAATCTTCCGCGCCGTCTTCAATGTAAATGTTATCAGGTCTGAAAAGTGTCATAAGTCACAAAAAATCAAGAAGGAAAGGTTGTGCTGAGCGCCCTTGTCTGCGATAATCGAATGACTCGAATTCTAGTATGAAAACCGCTGTGGAACAAGGAAAGTATGGTTTTTTATGGAATCAGGTCCTTCGTTTCTCCGTAGCGCTTTCTCTTAAGCCCCTGTGACAAGAAAAATTGAAACTCCTTGATGAAAAATCGTGAAAGTCGATCTTCAAGGGGGAGTTTCAGGAAGGCATTCAAAGATTTGGGCCGCGGATTGATCCCGATTAACAATTGATTCATCATATATTTCCTATCAACCCTTTATAAAAAAAGCGACCATGGCAATCCCTCCTTACCTGCAAGACAAACGTTTGTCCTCAAAAAAACGATTTCCAGTGAAAATCCTGTTTAATATTATTTTTATGCTTTCACTGGGTTTGAACGCCTATTTTATCGGCTTTCAGCAGGACTCCACCGATCAGCAGTCTGAAGATGAAGAACCCGTGGTCGCAGAGGTCGTCGACACGATATCTGATGATGCAGTGGTCGCGCCGGTTCCGGTTGAATCTGTTCAAGTTGCGACGAGTCAGGTCGCATCTGCCGAGGTGGCGACGAAACCGGCGGCGCGGAACCGGGTTCCTCAGCAGGCCAAAAATCAAAGCGAAGTGCGAACGGTTTCCATCACCCCAGCATCGTATGTCGTTTCTGAGACCCCCGTCGATAAAGATGTTCATATCCTGCAACTAAAGATTCGTAACTCTTTGACCTATAGCGTTTGCAAGGCGATGACCAAGGCTAAGGGGTGTGAAACCATGTCCGCTTATATGAGCCGCCTGCTTTCCTGGTTTATCGATGTCAACAAGGACATGCGCAATGGCGATTCGCTCGATGTGATTTATGAGACGGTTCCAGACAAAAACCTGTTTCGCATTCTAAAGCTGTCTTACAACAGCCAGTTGTCCAAAAAATTGTTTGAAGCCAACTATTTCAGCCGGGGAAATAATGGATTGGGGTCTTATTACGACGCGACCGGAGTCGAGATTGCCAAGAGCATTGTGAATCAATACGCGCCGGTCAGAGATTATCAGGAAATCACTTCGCTTCCGGGGGATTTCCGTAAAGGGCCCGTGGGTCATGTCGGCACCGATTTTAAAACGGAGGTGGGTACAGACGTTTATTCCAGTTTCGAGGGGAGGGTGGTTCGAACCAACTGGAATGTGCGGGCCAATGGCTATTGTGTGGAGCTGGATCACCCCAGAGAAGGGGTGAAAACTCTTTATCTGCACCTGAGCCGGGTTTTGGTCAAGCGGGGGCAGTTTGTGAAGCAGGGCGAAAAAATTGCCGAAACGGGAAATACCGGCAGGACATTTGCGCCGCATCTGCATTACGAAATTAAAAGCCGTGGGAAGAAAAAAATTGTATATAATCCATTTAACTTTAAACACATCAAATCTTTTTATAAAGAGATCCCGCGCGAAGAATGGGAAAACTTTCAAAAGACGGTCAGCCAGTACAACTCTATTCTGCCGCAGGGTTGATGGCTTCCCAACCAGGATCTTTTGAGGGTTGCGACTCTTTTCTTCTCAGGGGCCGTTCGCTGGATAAATAATGTCGGTTGTACCAAAACCTCCCAAAGGGCGGAAGAAAAAAAGAGTATTTCGTATTCGTTTGGGGAAGATTCTTTTTGATCTTTTTTTAGCATTTCTCACCCTCACCCTGGTTCCCGTTCTTATTTATAGCGTGACCAACCCGCAAACCACACCTCTCCTATGGATACGCTGGGCTGAGAACGATCAGAACGATCGTTACACCCGGGTATTGAAAAACTGGATTTCATTGGAAAACATCTCTCCGCATTTGGTCCAGGCCGTTGTCGCGGCTGAGGATCAAAAGTTCTTTAAGCACCGTGGGTTTGACTGGCAGGCGATCGAATCCGCCATCAAGGTGAACCTCACCTCAGACAGAACCATAGGCGCCAGCACCATATCCATGCAAACCTCCCGCAATGTGTTTTTATGGCAGGGGCGCAATTTTTTGCGGAAAGGTTTAGAATCCTACTTCACGGTCTTGGTGGAAAACCTTTGGTCGAAACAACGGATTCTTGAAGTTTATTTGAATGTCATCGAATGGGGCAAAGGCGTCTATGGATGTGACGCCGCGTCCCAGTATTATTTTAATCATTCCTGCAAAACCGTGTCCCCGGTTGAGGCGGCCTGGCTGGCGGCGGTTCTTCCCAACCCCAGGGTCTGGTCCATTCGCCGTCCCCAGCGCCATGTTGAAAAACGGCAGGTGCGGATTTTAAATTCCATGACCCATGTCCGTCTGCCTCCCCTCAGTTGATTGCGTTGGCAGAATAGTGCACCCTCGAATTTCTTTTTACAGCATCAACCCAGGTTCTTGAAAGATGAAAGCGATCAAGCTTCAGGTTTCCAAAACATTACAGACAAAAATATTGAAGGGATATCCCTTGGTATTTGATTACCAGATTCAAAATCCTTCACCGGAAGGGAAACCGGGGGATCTTGGGATTATTTACAATTCCAAAAATAAATTTCTCGCCATCGGCTTATACGATCCTTTTTCCGCGATTCGGTTGCGAGTTTTGCACTATGGCTCGCCTGAGGAAATAAACGCCGCGTTTTTTGCCGACCGGATCAAGAAAGCCATTGCGCTCAGGTCTGCATTGCCAGGCCAGGGAACCA
>JAJFIL010000227.1 GCA_021774965.1 Alphaproteobacteria bacterium | reverse complement strand
ACAAGGAACCCTTCAGGGCCGAATGTGTCCTCGCTCGTGTAAAGCTCGAGATATTCATTCAATCCATGGGTTACACCCCGGTGGTCATTCTTCACGTAGACGAAGAGAGGACGGGAGATCGGGTAAGAGCCATCGCCGATGGCCTCTTGACTAGGAGCAACACCTTCAACGTTTACAGCTTGCAGTGAACTGAGGTTCTCAAAAAGAAAGGAGTACCCGAAGATGCCATAGGCCGTTGGATCAGCGTTCAGACGTTGTACGATGAGATTGTCGTTCTCGCCTGCCTCGATGAATTTGCCGTCTGTGCGCATGCGCTGGCAAACCTCTTCCATGCGGCCTTCTTCAAGAGCTTCGACTTCTGCAAAGCTTTCGCAGCCGTCTTCCATGACCAGTTCGACCCAAGCATCGCGAGTGCCGGATGTTGGAGGAGGACCGAAGACCTGAATTTCCACATTTGGAAGCGAGCTATCGATTTGGCTCCAGCGGACAAATGGGTTTGCCACAATTTCACCATGACTAGGCACTTCTGCTGCCAAGGCCAGGAAAAGTTGAGCGCGCGTTATATCGAATGCAACACCATCTCTGGAAACAGAAAGGGAGATCCCATCTGAGCCGATTTGGAGTTCAGTGATGTCTGTGACGCCATTATTCTGGCAATTATCCCACTCCGATTGTTTCATAGCGCGGGAGGCGCGAGTGATGTCTGGATACTCAAGGCCCAGGCCACTACAGAACAGACGCATGCCGCCGCCGGTGCCAGTTGATTCAATTGAAGGGGATGAAAAGTCATCCTCATACCCAAATTCTTCGGCAACAGCTTGGCTATATGGGAAAACGGTTGAGGATCCAACACTCCAGACATTGTCGCGCGGGGATTGCGCCATTGCGGGTGTTGAGGAAGCAACAGCCATGGCCACAAGCGCGGCGAGAGCTGTCCATTGTCTGGTCATCGTCATGTTAAGGTCTTTCTCCACGCCCCTGAACCGGTATTGGCCAGTCGGGCTTGAGCGCCTTATGGGACCCATATGCTGCGGAGTTGCGACGCTTCTATGAACCTTTCATGACAAGGGGTAATTTGCTGGAATTGTTAGGAAAACCTCAACAAATACTCGCAAACTGCATCGGAGATCAGTCTTCTGGCGCTTTCATTGAGACGGGCATCACGACAGAAAAAGTACTGCCCTTACCGATCATACTTTGAATGGAAAACTGGCCTCTGTGACGGGCAACAATGTGTTTGACGATTGCCAATCCAAGCCCTGTGCCGCCGCCTGTCCGGGATTGGTTTTCATCCACCCGGTAGAATCGTTCGGTCAACCGCGGAATATGTTCCCGTGCAATACCCGGCCCATGATCGGTTACATCAACCCGCACAGTTTCCTCACCGGTTTCATCCTGAAGTTTGTGCTCAAGGAATACAGATACTTCCACACTGTTGCCCCGGCCACCGTACTTGACCGCATTTACAATAAGGTTCTGGAAAACCTGAAACATCTGATCCCGGGATGCCAACATGGCCGGTAGTTCATCATCAGTGCTCAACTCAATCGAAACACCCTGTTCCTGGGCCACAGGCTGAACATTGGATATGACTTCCTCAATAACTTCCTTTAGCAGAACCTTTTCGGTCGGCGGCACGTGCTCATTGAGCTCAATACGGCTGAGGGACAAAAGATCATCCACCAATCGGCCCATGCGGGTTGATTGCTTCTGCATGATGGCGAGGAACTTTTCCCTTGCCTCTTCGTCATCGCGGGCCGGGCCAAGCAAGGTATCAATGAACCCAACCAAGGAAGCCAGAGGCGTCTTCAATTCATGGCTAACGTTGGCGATGAAATCCACACGCATCTGGTCCACCCGGCGCACCGCCGTAAGGTCATGCACGACAATCAGGACAAACAAGTCGTTGGCTTCCTCGTCCCTTCTTGCCAAGGGAACACAATGGGCTTGGGAGTGATTCTCCGTAACTCCTGGCGTTTCGAACTCTATGGTCTCTGCTTCCCCCCCATCCAGAATGCGCGTGACCGCATCCAGAATGGCAGGTGTCCGAAAGACAGATGAAAGCATCCGCCCCGGTGCCGCATTCGCAATAATCGGGTGAAACTCTCCATTGGACAAAACAACCCGAGCGTCCCCATCAAGGACAAGTATGGGGTCGGGGAAATGCGCCAAGACAGATTCAGCGATGGCACTTTGAAGTGCAGTCGGATCATCCGCATTATTGTCGGCCCCTGCACGGAACAATCCATCCATCTCATGCCGGAAAGTAATCAGCACCAATATACAAAGGGCACCGGCGCTCAAGGCCAGAGGCACCATTGTTACTTGGCCCAAAGCATAGAGGCCAAGATGAGCGACCAGAATGGCAATTACAATGAGCCAACCCCGGTGCACTTTACGGCCGAAAATCTCAATCGGTTTCATGGCTCTGGCCATAGAGGAATATCCGCTGGAATGCAATTTGAACATGAAAAGGGCGACGCCCCGAATTACGCAGGTGCGCCGCCCTCCAGGGGCCTAAGCGGGGTCAATCGCCTAGAACTTGATAGAGTTCTCCACGAAGAAGGAGGTGCCCTCAAAACCTTCGCTTTCGCGATAGCTGTAGTAATCTGGATCGATGTAAGTATCCATCGGATCGTGGAAAGCCTCTGATGCGTCCAGAGTTGTCACACCAAATCCGATCTGCATGCCGGGACCGTAGGAATAGACGGCGCCAGCAATCCAGCTGGTGGCTTCCTCGGTGTAGCGAACACCGCCGCTTGTGTACTCCACGTCCATGGCACCGTAAGCAATATTGAAGGACCAAGGGCCGGTTTCATAGGAGATACCCGCGTCCCAGTGAGTTTCATCCCGCGTGCTGTTGCCGGACGTATTTGTGTCTTTGAAAGATCCACCAATCGTGAAACCAGCGGTTTCAATCGCTGCGCCCAAGGTCCACTCAGATGGTTCTTCACCGGACCCACTACTTTCGCCGGCACCAAACCCTGCAGAGGCCGCAAATTCGAAGCTTTCAACTTCCATTTCCCAGGTTGCCGATACTTCGATGTAGTTGCGGCCCATTGTGGTGAAGGAACAATCGGAATAGCCCGTGTCGTTCTTGCATGGGTTAGGTGTAAGGGACGCGCCGATTTGCAAGCCGTTAAAGGACGGTGTGAAATAGGTCAACTTGATATCATCACCCGTATAATCACCGACGGTGTCGATCGGATTGCCCCACCCCAAGGAATCAAACGGATCAAGATCGCTGTCGCTATGACCATGTTCTTTGAAGATCAAAGGAGCAACGACCGCCATTTGGTCCATGGCCCCATCGTTTTGACCAAACTGGACGCGGCCAAAGCCACCATCAAACTGAATGTAAACTTCATCAATGGCATCTGCATCACCGTCGACATCAGCGTCATCTTCAAGTTCCAATTCAGCTTTGAAGGAAACTTCCAGTCCGTTGTCCAATGTGGTGGAACCCCGGAAATGAACTTCACTGTCTGATCCGAAGTTGATCTCGTTGTAATCCCCGATGCCACTGTCACTCGCGGAGGTATCCGTATATTCATCATAGGAAAACGACGTAAAGTCACCATCGCTGTATGAGATGCCACCAACATGATAACCGCGAATTTCCAGTTGAATGCGTTCTGCCGCCATCGCTGGCGCAGTAACCAAGGACGCGGCCACAAGCGCCGTCGTTCCCAAAAGTATCTGTTTCATATTACCCCTCATTTCCCAAGAACTGGGTTTGATCCCTTTGCGGGATTTTTGAATGCGGGTGCCTCATCAAATTTGCCCAGACAGAACACCCGCTCGCGGGGCTGGATTAGGTGTGCATCATTTCAGTTTTGTGACGGTGATATGAAGTTTGCAGGACAGTTGGAGTTTCCCATACGGTCAATTATGCGCATTCGCTGCTGAGGAACACTCAGCCGCCCTGGCCTGACCACAGCCTGTTTGCACTTGAACAAGACCTGTTTCAGCCCTGTTAGTTGCCTGTTGTCGCCCTGATCACAATTGCAGGGTTGCGCACGTAGATTGCAGGTTTTCTAAGCTGTTGGGTGCGAATTGTTATTCTCCGCACAAATGTGGGAGAAATCATAGCCTTGCCACCCACGATCATTTGACTACGATGACTGGCGATGCGTGACCTGACCATACTGTTCATCCACCTTCTTGTAACAATCGCCCGCTTATGTGGGCCAGGTGGTGCGCGATCTGTCGTTGCTGAAACTCTGTTGATTAAGCATCAGCTCATTGTGCTCAATCGTTCGAGGTCACGAGCACCGAGACTTCTGCCTTTGGATCGGGCTATCGTCGGGCTGTGTGCAATTTTGATGCGTCCTGCTCGCTTAATGCGCTCAGCCATTGTCCTGAAGCCCTCAACATTGCTCAGCTTTCATCGCGCACTGGTCAAACGAAAATACCATCTTCTCTTCACGTCAAAAACTCGCAGGAAACCCGGTCCGAAGGGACCATCTGCAGAATTGATTTTCATGATCGTTGAGATGAAACGAAGGAACCCGAAGTTTGGCTACAAGCGTATTGCTCAACAGATTTCCTTGATCCTCGATGTGGAACTTGACAAGGATCTTGTGCGCCGCGTCTTGGCGAAACACTATAAGCCGGAGCCACGCTCCAATGGTCCATCCTGGCTCACGTTCCTTGGTCACAGCAAAGACAGCTTGTGGAGTGTGGACTTGTTTCGATGTGAGTCTCTAACCCTCCAATCGCACTGGGTGATGGTCGTCATGGATCAATTTACTCGGCGCATTATTGGATTCGCCGTCCATGCTGGCCCGGTTGATGGACCCGGTGTGTGCCGTATGTTCAACAGTATCATCAGTGGACACGAGAGCTGACCTGAGACTGACCTGAGACCCTAATTCTCCTCCATTTTGTAGTAGAGTCCGGCCCCTCACGACAGGAGACGGACGAATGAAGCGTTCACGGTTTAACGAAGAGCAGATTATCGGGATATTGCGGGAACAAGAGGCGGG
>JAJFIL010000226.1 GCA_021774965.1 Alphaproteobacteria bacterium | reverse complement strand
TCGTAGCTTGATACCGCATGGCTTGGTCTCCAATCGGAGTCTAGATTCAACCAGTTTCTTGCAAAACCAGTAGAATCCAAGCCATGCGACCTGTCTACAAATCTAAACCGGACAGTAGTGGGCTTGACCGGGGAATCTAGCAATGCTGCAAAACCAACGGGGACGGAGCAGACTGCAGAAACCGAGGCTTAGTTTTCGTCTGCGCTCCAATGTCGATCTGCCACCCCCACCCCTCCGCTTCGCTCCGGACCTCCCCCATCCCGAGGGGGAGGTAATTTTTGGGATGTTCATGCGGGTCTCATTCCCTCCCCCCACCGTGGGGGAGGGTTAGGGAGGGGGGGATGCCGCAGGCATATGGCATGTTCATGGGTCGTTTGGATCTAAACCCGACGGTAGTGTACTTGGTCCCGGAATGACGCCGAAAAGGTCTACTCACCCGCGCTCGAAACATAAGACCACAGCGCTACAATCTCGTCTTCCGAGAATTCGCCTTCAAAGGACGGCATGGGATAAAAGCCTTCGGCCAGCATGGTGCGGAATGCCTCTTCGCCTCGGGAGAACTGGCGCAGGTCCGGCGTGCTGCCGTCTGAGATGCGCGAACGCCCATGACAGACCTGGCAATTGTCGTCATAGACCCGTTGGCCTTGCGCCAATTGCTCGGCGCTTTGCGGCTCTGCGCTAGAAGCTTCAACCCAGTGAGATGTTGCGCCAAAGTAAAACAAGGCTCCGGCACAAAGGGCGACGATAGAGTACGCGGACACATTCATCTCTTACGCACCAATCTCAATGCAGATTTTGCCAAAATGCCCACCTGACGCCATGAGATCATAGGCTTCGCGACCGGCATCAAACGGCAGGACTGTATCTACTACGGGTTCGGTCTTGTGGAAATTATAGGCCAGCAGCATATCTTCGAAATCCGTGCGACTGCCCACGGAGATGCCTTGCATTTTTACCCGCATCGCCACGATGGCACCAATGCGCAAAGCCGCAACCTGGCCCGAAACATTACCGATGATGTTTATGCGTCCGCCGAAGCGGATGGACTTGAGAGATTCCTTCAGCGTCTCCTCGCCGCCCACTTCCACCACGTGGTCTGCCCCACGCCAGCCCGTCATATCGCGCACCAGCTTGGACCAGTTGGGGTATTCCTTGTAGTTGATCAGATGATCCGCCCCCAGAGCTTTGGCACGTTCCAGCTTCTCATCGGATGAAGAGGTGATGATCACTTCAGCGCCATGCATCTTGGCGATTTGTAGCGCGGCAATAGAGACCCCGCCGGTTCCCTGCAGCAAGACGATATCACCGGCCTTGATCTGACCTTCCACCACAAGGGACCGCCAGGCGGTCAGGGCCGCGCAGGGCAAGGTTGCCACTTGCGCGTCGGTCATGTGCGCGGGTACTTTGACCACGCCCTGCTCGCTCAGCACCCGGTATTCCTGCCAGCACCCATCCAGGGGACCGCCCATGGAGGTCACAAGCCCTTCAATAGTGGCGTCCCCAGAAATCCATTTCTGGAAAAAAATGGGTGCGACGCGGTCTCCCACAACAACACGGGTGACCCCTGTCCCGACCTCAACCACTTCGCCGCAGCCATCTGACAAAGGCACCAACGGCAGGTTAAAGTTCCCGCCATAGGCATCCGTTGCAATCAACAGGTCACGATAGTTCAGGGAGGCGGCGCGCATTTTTAGCAGCACCTCGCCGGGCCCTACCTCTGGCATGGGCTTATCCAGCGGCTTGATGTTCTCCAAGCCAAAACTATCTTGAATGGCCATAGCTTTCATGGGGGACGCCTCCGTTAATTTGGCGAAACTATTCAGCGCAGCTGGGCCCGTGTCAAATCTGGTTGGCGTGCCAGTTCCGCCGCAAGAGCACCCCTGCGGCAAGCCCGATGAGCCCCAAGCCTGCCATGGGAAGATAAGCCATCGCGCCAAGTTCAGCATAGATGCCGCCAGAAGCCAGCATGACCAGTCCCATGACCACGCCTCCGCCAAAGGCCGCGTAAATGCCTTGCGCCGTTGCGGCAAGTTCAACAGGCACCGCGCGGGCGATGTAATGCATCACCCCCAAATGCGCGGCCCCAAAGGTCAGCGCGTGGCCGCACTGCAAGGCGATGAGAATGGACCAATGGGGATCAAACGCCACCCAGGTCCAGCGTACCACCGCAGCGCTTGCCCCAATCAGAATAAGAACAGGCGGCGAAAGCCTGGAGATAAACTTGGCGGAAAACGCAAACAGCAAAATCTCCGCCACAACGCCCATGGCCCACAGGGCGCCAATGAACCCGTTGGAATAGCCAAGCGCCTGCCAATTCAAGGTGCCGAACGCGTAATAGACCGCATGGCTGGCCATTACCGCGCTGGAGGCGATGAGGAAGAAGATAAATCCCGGAGTTCGCAGAAGAGCGCCCACTGCACTCATGCTGACCTTGGGGCGTTTACCTGGTGCACCACCGCGCGGGTCAGCGGGCAAGGTGATGCCGGAGATGATCAACACCACGGTCAGCAAGATCAGCCCGATCAGAATGGCATCCGTGCCGAAGGGGGAGAGAAGAAAGCCCCCCGCCAAGCTCATCACGATGAACGAGATCGAACCCCACAATCGGATCCGTCCGTAATCGTATCCCCGCGCCACCACCCAGCCCATGGTGAGAGACTCTTTAAGCGGGATCAGCGGCGACCAGGCCCCGGTCTCCACAATGGTGATCACGGCGATGGCCCAGAACCCATCGGCAAACCAGAAGGCGATGAGTCCGAAGAAATGCACCACAGAAAGCCAGATAAAAGGCGCACGCCGATCCCCCAAAATATCGGCCAGATAGGTAAAGGCAGGCCCCGCGAAAAGCCGGGTGAAGTACCCCATCGCCACCAGCGCCCCAATGCCTGCAGGCGATATCCCATGATCAGCCAGCCACACCGGCCAATACGGCATGTGCATGCCGGTTGAGGCGAAGACCGCAATGGAACAAAACGCTAGGCGCAACGGGATGTGGCCCACCGCGCCGGATTGAGGGGTGGAGTTACTCATGGGGAGAACGGATACTCGAAACTGATTCTGTTTCCAACCATGGTAGGGCAAATTATGGGTAAATCAGACCACCAGATGGAGTTTTTAGTTTTCGCTGGCTTATACGGCGCCATAAGCATAAGCGCTGGAGCTTTTGCCACTCACGGATTGGAAGGGCATATCGAAGAACAGGCCCTTGCCGCCATTCGAATGGGTGCGGATTATGCATTACTCCATGCTATTGCCTTGTTGGGAATTGCCGCAATGCTAGATAAATCACCGCGCTTACTTCGTTTTGCCGGGTGGACTTTCATGGTGGGTATTGGCGCTTTTTCAGGCTCCCTCTTCTTCTATGGCTTGTCCGGCATCACTGCTCATCTGTGGATAACTCCCTTGGGCGGTGCTTTGATGATAATTGGTTGGGTTCTTGTGGCCGTTGCAGGCTCCATGAATTCTCGTAG
>JAJFIL010000225.1 GCA_021774965.1 Alphaproteobacteria bacterium | reverse complement strand
AAACGCCATCGCGTGGATCGATTCCCTTTAATCAAGCACATCCTTCCAATCTAACCCCTCTTTGGTAAGGAGACCTTTGCATAAGTTCCGGTTTATGTTTTTTATTTAGTGGCGCAGGCTTTCCAGCCTGCGTGGAGGCACAGCCTGGAAAGGCTGTGCTACCGATGTGCCGTTACAATGCATGCGGAGAGCGCTCACAGAGTGATGGATTGAAGTGAGGGGGGTGAGTCTAAATAACCGTGTAAGTTTTCACCGAACCTTACCGACACCGTAACTCCTGAATGCACATTTCCATGCATTCCAATTTGCGCAAATAATGGTATCTTGTGTTACGGATACCCGCTCGTCATTAAATGGGAGTTTGTTATGGCAGGCTCAAAAGAAGTCAAGGCTTCTGATCTTTTTGTGCAGGCTCTGGAAAAAGAAGGCGTGAAATATATCTTTGGCATTCCAGGGGAAGAGAACCTGGATTTTCTGGAATCTTTGCGCCAATCGCAACAGATAAAACTCATCGTGACCCGGCACGAGCAGGGCGCGGGGTTCATGGCCGCAACCTACGGAAGGTTGACCGGAAAAGCCGGTGTCTGCCTGGCGACCCTCGGCCCCGGCGCGACCAATTTGGTGACTCCCGCCGCTTACGCGCAACTGGGCGCCATGCCGCTGATCCTGATCACCGGCCAAAAACCGATTAAAAAATCCAAGCAGGGCCGGTTCCAGATCGTGAACGTCGTCCGGCTCATGGAACCCGTTACCAAAATGGCCCGGCAAATCGTTCACGGCGACACCATTCCGGCGCTGGTGCGGGAAGCCTTCCGCATCGCCGAGGAAGAACGCCCAGGTTCCGTTCTCCTGGAACTGCCTGAAGATATCGCGACAGAAGCAACCCACACAACCCTGTTTGAACCGCACGAGCGGCGGTACGCCACGGCGGGAAATACTGTCATCGAAGAAGCCGCCGCTTTAATCAAGCAAGCGAAGCATCCCCTGCTCTTAATCGGAGCGGGAGCCAACCGCAAAAGGGAGTCCCTGGCGCTCAGCGATTTTGTCAACCTTACCGGCATCCCGTTTTTCAACACCCAGATGGGCAAGGGCGTGATCGACGAGCGGCATCCCTTGTTTCTCGGCACCGCCGCCCTGTCCGATGGCGACTACCTGCACTGCGCCATAGATTATTCCGATCTGGTGATCAACGTCGGCCATGATGTCGTCGAGAAACCACCATTCTTCATGAAACCCGGCGGCAAGCAAGTCATTCACCTCAACTTCAAATCGGCGGAGGTCGATCAGGTGTATTTTCCGCAGGTGGAAGTGGTCGGCGATCTGGCCCCTTCGATCCATCTGCTCGGCGAAAAACTCGGCAAGATTGAGGCCGACTTTTCCTATTTCATGCGAGTGAAGCAAAACATCGACGAACATATTCTTGAAGGGAGCGATAAGCCGCGTTTTCCTATCCTCCCGCAACGCTTGGTGGTGGATATCAGAAAAGTCATGCGGGAAGATGGCATTCTGGCGCTGGACAACGGCATGTATAAAATCTGGTTCGCGCGCAATTACCGGGCCTACCAATCCGACACCATCCTTCTGGACAACGCCCTGGCGTCCATGGGGGCCGGGCTGTCCTCGGCCATGATGGCGTCGATGCTCAACCCGGACAAGCGGGTCATGGCTATTTGCGGTGATGGCGGTTTCATGATGAACTCGCAGGAGATGGAAACCGCCGTGCGCCTGAAGCTCAATCTGGTGGTGACGGTGCTCAACGATAACTCGTTTGGCATGATACGCTGGAAACAAACCGAGGCGGGTTTTCAGGACTGGGGGCTGGAATTTTCCAACCCGGATTTTGTAAAATACGCGGAAAGTTACGGCGCCACAGGCCACCGCATCGAAAGCGCCGAAGGGCTTACCGAAACGTTCGAGAAAGCTTTTCACGTCGGCGGCGTGCATCTGGTGGAAGTGCCAATGGACTATTCCGAAAACACAAAAGTTCTGATCGAAGAACTGCAACAAAAGGCGTGCCTGATATGAGTGGAAATAAAGCGGATGTGCTGGAAGTTTTAAA
The DNA here is from genome assembly GCA_021774965.1 of Alphaproteobacteria bacterium. Lineage (GTDB taxonomy): Bacteria > Pseudomonadota > Alphaproteobacteria > JAJFIK01 > JAJFIK01 > JAJFIK01. The sequence goes on along the minus strand of JAJFIL010000225.1, from coordinate 3,507 downwards.
CCCTTACGATCACAAACCCATCGGTTCGGTGCCGCTGACGTCATGGGGCGAAGCGGATCAAATGCTGGAAACGGCGAGCCGTTTGTATAAAAACCGCAACGCCTGGCTCCCGGCTTACAAGCGCATCGAAATTCTGAAAAAGACAGCCGCCTTAATGCAGGAACGGTTCGAAGAATTAGCGTTTCAAATCGCCAACGAAGGCGGCAAACCCCTCATCGACGCTCGGGTTGAAGTGGCGCGCGCCATCGACGGCGTGGGACTGTGCATCAAGGGCCTCGACCACCTGGCGGGCAACGAGATTCCGATGGACCTGACCGCCGCCGGAGCGGGCCGGGCGGCTTTCACTTTCCGCGAACCCATCGGCCCGGTGATCGCGATCTCGGCGTTCAACCATCCTCTCAACCTGATCGTGCATCAAGTAGGTCCGGCGATTGCGGTGGGTTGTCCCGTGATCGTCAAGCCTGCGGGAACCACTCCCCTGTCGGCTAAAGCCTTTGTGGGCATGCTCCATGAAGCAGGTTTGCCTATAGACTGGTGTCAATTCGCCGCCTGTAAAAGCGCTGTCGCCGAGAAACTGGTGACCGACCCGCGCACCGCTTTTTTCACCTTCATCGGGTCCGGTAAAATCGGCTGGATGCTACGCAATAAAATCGCTCCCGGAACCCGCTGTGCTCTGGAGCATGGCGGCGTGGCTCCGGTCATCGTCGATGACAGCGCCGATGTCGATGCCATGATTCCGCCCCTGTTAAAAGGCGGTTTTTATCACGCCGGGCAAGTCTGCGTTTCGGTTCAAAAGGTGTTTGCGCCGAAAGCGCTGGCGGAAAATATTGCCCAACGGCTTGCGGAGGGCGCATCGAAACTGAAAGTAGGCAACGCCATCGAAGAAACCACCGAAGTCGGCCCGCTCATCCAACCGGCGGAGGTGAACCGCGTCGCCCAATGGGTGCAGGAAGCCGTGAACGACGGAGCTGAAGCGTTATGCGGAGGAGACAAAATGGGCGACACCACTTACGCGCCGACCGTTCTGCTCAATCCCCCGGTAAATGCAAAGGTTTCCACGGATGAGATATTCGGTCCTGTGGTCTGTGTGTACGGATATGACGACATCGACCAGGCCGTTTTACAAGCCAACGCCCTGCCCTTCGCCTTCCAGGCGGCCTGCTTCACCAATCGTCTGGATATCGCCATGAAATGCGTGCGCGAGATGGACGCCGCTACCGTGATCGTCAACGACCACACGGCGTTTCGGGTCGATTGGATGCCGTTCGCAGGCCATCGGCATTCCGGCTACGGCACAGGCGGTATCGCCTACACCATGCACGACATGACGCATGAAAAATTAATGGTGCTCAACAATTTTCACCCTGCAGGATGACGTAGCGAGAAGCCGTCCTTAATTTTTGATCTCCCCTTGAATATAGCCAAAGCGCCCCTCACCTTTCTCAATAAGGTCAGGCGAAAGCTCCATGTCAAACAAGCGCTCAATCTCAGGAATAAAATTCCGCAGAGCTTTTCTCTACTTCTCATACTCTTCATCGCCCAGATCTTCTTCCTCGTCCACCTCGACGATTTCCTCGACCTCTTCAAATTCTTCCTCATCCTCTTCTTCTTCCTCTTCGACCTCTTCACGCTCGAACTCTGGATACTCCAGTTTCGTGAGAAATTCAGATTCGCCCAGGGCATAAAACCCGTCATCGGTGTATTCGTTGCCTTCGATATAAACACGCAACAGGTTGCTCATGAGTTCCGATTCGGAGATGGCGATCAACCCTTCGTCGGTCACACCTGTATATTCGATCATCAGCATTTCCAGATTTTTAAATGCGTCCGACTGGGTAATTATTTTAACGCCTTCATCGCCGATGGGGTTGCGGTCGAGCGAAATCAGGGTGAGATTGTTCAGATACGGCGATTCCGTCAGATGCTTGACGCCAACGCTTGTGATGCGGTTGAGTTCCAGATAGAGCTTGGTCAGGTTTGCCAGATCCTCGCAATGGGCGATGGCCTTGCACTCCAGATCGCCGATGCCGATCTTGCTGAGATCGAGCACGGTTTTATCTTCATTCAAGTGGTGACGCAAACGGTTGATGATGAGAAATTCCGCTAACGCGCTTTTCCCGACTTCGGTGATGGGGTTGTCGGAGGCGTCGATGGATTGAAGATTGCCGAATTCTTTGCTCCTGGCAAATTCCAAAGCGCCGGCGTCGGTGATCCCGTTTTTGCGAATATCCAGGTATTCCAGTTTCGCAAGTTCTTTCGCTTCTCCCAGGTATTTAAGACCGTCATCACCGATCTTGTTTTCGGCCAGACTCAATGAGGTGAGTGATTTTAGATTGAGAGACTTTGCAATATGCCGCGCCCCTTCCGGGCCGATTTCGTTCCACGCCAGCCGGAGGGAATTGAGGCTGGGTAATCTTTCGGACTCACAAAGGAATCTAACGCCTTCGTCGCCGATTTTATTTTTGTACAGTTTGAGCGATTGCAGGTTGCCGAGAGTTTCCGATTCTCCCAGAAACTGAGCGGCTTCAGCGCTCAGCTTATTGCCGCTGATTGTCAACCGGGTCAGTTGCCGGATCGATTTCGATTTGGCTAGCGCCTGAACCCCGGGGTCGCCCAGTTTGGTGAAATTAAAATCGAGGATTTCGTAATCCCGGCTCAGTTTGAATCCATTGCGAATAATGCCTTCGATGTTGTAAAACTTTTTCATTCAAAACACCTGTACGATTTTCAAATTAATGAACGACCCTGCCGCAAGCGGACGGGGTATCCGATAAGAGTTTTTTATTTTAACCACGTGGCAAGCCACGCGGAATTAAACCCACGGGTGGGATTAAATATTGTATTCAGACAACATGGCTTCGGAAATTTTCATTCTTCCCAGGGAACGTTGTCGAGAAAGTTTTTAAGGCAGGCAAAATAACCGCCGTCGCTTGCCATCATCATATCGTTATGCCCCACGCCTTGCAGAATATTGAGCAGTTTCACCTTTGATCCCGCCTGCCTGTAATTCAGTTCCGCTTCCTGCGGCGCAATCAAGAAATCATCCTCGCCGTGCATAATGAGGAGAGGACATTTGACGTTTTTGATTTTCTTGCTGTTATTGAATAAAGCATCCTCTTCCGGTGTGGTCTTGTCTATCCGCAAACCTCTGCGTTCCACCAGGGGAACAGGATCGGCGTATCCGCTTTCGATCACACAGCAGGAAATTGCATCCAATTTCGAGCACAGCTCAATGGTCGGGGCGCTTCCCAAAGATCGTCCCATGACGCATACACTGGACAGCAGTGTATTATGAGCTTTAAGATAATGGTATATCACAGACGCATCCTGCAAGGTGTTCCTGAGAGTCGGCGTCCCTTCGCTTTTTCCGTATCCGCGGTAATCGCAAACGATCATTTCCGCGCCCAGGGCCGTGAATGCCCCTGCCAGCCCGTCATAATCCGAGACCACCTCGCCGTTGCCATGAAAAAACAACAGGCTGTACCGGGCCTCGGGCGATGGATGGCG
>JAJFIL010000224.1 GCA_021774965.1 Alphaproteobacteria bacterium | reverse complement strand
ACCTACCATAACAATGGCCGCTACCGTTGGCACTGCTGTATGCGATGGGACAATTACTTCATCACCTGGACCAACATTTAACACGCGTAGCGCCAACACCAACGCATCAGTACCACTACCACACCCAACAGCAAAATCGATATTTAAATAATTGGCAAAATCCCGCTCAAAAGAAGTTACTTCATCACCGAGAATATAGTTACCCCTAACAAGAACATTGTCGATTGCACTATCGATTTCACTCTTATACTGTAAATATTGTGCTTTAGGACAAGCGTAGTGAATCACGTCTTGCTTTTCTCTTCAGGTAGTGGAGATAGCCACCGTCCTCCGTGTTCTGTAAACCCCTTCTCTTTTTCCATAATCTCTGTCTGATGATTCCATGCTAGCAACAAAGCGGTATCCGGATAATTTTCGGTGAATGTTTCATACGGCTTCACGGGGATATGCATGCCAGGGCTGAATTTTCCTTGTTTAAGCGGAGTTGTATCGGAGATGAACTCGATTAGACTTGGGCCAATGCCGCAGTAGTTTAGAATAGTAGTACTCTTTGACGTTGCACCATAACCTACAACTCGACGCCCTACCTTCTTTTCTTCTTTTAGAAGATTAACCAAGCGTTCTTTTGACGCTTCACAATTTTTTCGAAACAGGTCGTATGTTTCAGCTTTATCCAAGCCCTGTTCTCTTTCTCTTATAAATATGTTGCCAACATTCTCGGAAATAGGATGACTACCTTTTGGCGCCAGAACATATCTCATAGAACCACCATGTGTTAATTGTGGCAAAACATCTATTAATTCCAATCCATGTTGCCCGAATAGCCATGCAACAGAAGTGGCAGAAAAAATGAAAACATGCTCATCATAGATCTGATCATATGATGTTTTTATTAGCATATCACCAAGATAGGGATCCTCGAATATAAGCATGCCATCTGATTTTAGGAGTAAGGAGATTCCTTCAGCAACGGAATTGATATCTGGTATATGACACATGACATTAGCAGACAACACCACATCTGCATGACCATGATCTGCGACTATCTGTTCTGCAAGTTTTAGATTAAAAAACTCGCTCACTGTTTGAATACCTTTTGAACGTGCCACATCAGCAACATTTTCAGAGGGCTCTATGCCAAGATGGTGTATACCATCATCTTTGAAATTGCCTAACATAATGCCATCGTTACTGCCCAGTTCGACAACAAATGGATCCTCACAATCTTTTAGCACCCTGTTCTTTACCTGATTAGCAAAATCCCTGAAATGTATTTGCATGTGCTTTGATAAACTTGAGAAAAATGCATAGTTTTCATGGAACATCATTTCTGGCTCGGGTTGTTCTATCAGTTGCAACATTCCACATTTATTACAAAAAGCAGGTGCCAGTTCAAAATAGTACTCACCCTTAAACTGTTCTGCTGTGAGGAAACCATTTGCAATTGGCATTTTCCCAAACGTCATAAATGGTTTAATACTGGTAGAGCACACTCTACAATTGTTTACTTTTAATTCCATAATATTGAGTACAGTTATAAATAATCTGTGATGTTAATTTTCCATTAAAAGAAGGTTTTGAAGATAAAGCTTATATTCCTTGTGCGTGTACATCTCAATTAAATCGCCAAGATGTTGCTTGTTAATAAAATTCATTCTGTATGCGACTTCTTCAGGACATCCTATTTTTAGTCCTTGCCTATGTTCAATTGAATGTATAAACATTGAAGCTTCTAGCAGTGAGTCATGCGTGCCAGCATCCATCCATGCATATCCTCTTCCCATTTTTTCAACATGAAGCTGATTTTGTGACAAATAGGCCTGGTTAACAGAAGTAATTTCTAATTCACCTCGTTCTGAAGGTGTAATTGAACGCGCAATATCAACAACATTGTTATCATAAAAATATAGACCGGTTACTGCCCAGTTAGAGATAAAGGAGTCTGGTTTTTCATATAATTCTGCAGGCTTACCTTTGTTATCGAATTTTACGATACCGTATCTCTCCGGATCATTGACGTAATGTGCGAAGACCACTGCCCCATTGTCAGATGTATTTTCCTTACCTACCAACTCAGCAAAGCCTGCACCATAAAATATATTATCTCCAAGAATCAGCGCACAAGGGGAACCATCGAGGAATTCTTCGCCGATGATAAATGCCTGCGCTATACCTTCGGGTTTTACCTGAATCTCATAACTCAAATGAATCCCCCATTGAGAACCATCACCTAACAAGGAGTGAAATCTACTCTGATCCTGAGGAGTGGTAATGATCAGGATATCCCTGATACCCGCCAGCATTAACGTTGTAAGCGGGTAATAAATCATCGGTTTATCATAGACAGGTAATAATTGTTTACAGACAGGCACTGTTGCAGGCCAAAGTCGTGAGCCTGCTCCACCTGCCAGAATAATTCCCTTCCTTGATTTCATAATAAATCCATCATTAATTAATTGGAATAATCATTTATTGGTTTGGCCATATTGCGTTTTGAACCAGTCATTTAATTCACCTGACATTAATGTTTGCCACCATGTTTCGTTATTCAAGTACCAGTCTAGTGTCAAGCCAAGACCTGAGGAAAAATCAACATGTGGATGGAAGGACAATTCAGTGGAAATTTTTTTTGTGTTAATGGCATAACGACGGTCGTGTCCCGGCCTATCTTTAACAAAACGTATCAGTGATTCAGAAGCATTACCGTGTACATAGGGACAATCTGGAAATCGACTGGCCAATGCGTCGTCAGCATCAAAACTCATATCAATTAAACGGCAAAGTTCCTGCACCAGTTCAAGATTTTGAATCTGATTATCACCACCAATATTGTAAGTTTCTCCTGTGCGTCCGGACTCAAGTATAGCTCCGATGGCACGACAATGATCCTCGACATAGAGCCAATCTCTTATATGAGAACCATCCCCGTAAACCGGTAGTGGCTTACCCATGAGAATATTGATTAACATCAATGGAATCAGTTTTTCAGGAAACTGATAAGGGCCATAATTGTTTGAACAGTTGCTTATTGAAACTGGTAGACCATAGGTATGGTTATAAACGCGTACCATCATATCACTGGCTGCTTTACTAGCTGCATACGGGGAACGTGGGGCATAGGGATGCTGTTCTGTAAACGCAGGATCGTGTAAACCAAGATCACCATAGACCTCATCAGTTGAAATATGATGGAAACGTTTACCTTCTATATTGTCTCGCCATGACTCAAGTGCTGTCCCAAGCAACGTCTGAGTTCCCTGTATATTGGTTCTGATAAACTCATCAGGTGTCAGTATTGAACGATCTACATGACTTTCTGCAGCAAAATGTACCACTGTATCGATCTGGTGTTTTTCAAATAGTGTGATAATTAGAGTCTTATCACAGATATCACCATGTACGAAAATGAGTTGTTCTTGCTGTATCAGCGGTTCAATACTTAATTTAACACCCGAATAGGTCAACGCATCCAGAACGACAATATGATCTTCTGGATTTTCTCGAAGCCAGTAATAAACGAAATTGGCACCGATAAAACCTGCGCCACCGGTAATTAAAATATTTCTCACTATTTAAGAATTAAACCTTTAGCGAACTAGCCTGATGAAGTAAGGCAATTGTTTCACTTATACTACGATGTAAGTCACCCACGAAGTTGAAGCCCTGTTGTTTAAAACGTTCGCAAGATACTTCATACGACAACTGATTCATGATTGGACTATCGACAAAAGACACTTCAAGCTCAGGAACAAATTCTCGTATTTTCTCGACAATCTGACGAACAGTAGCATTGAGAGTGAGAATATTATAAATACGACCATCATATAATTCATTACGGATAATAAAAGAAAGCGCTCGTGATGCATCGAACAGGTCTAGATACGGACGTTTCTGGTCGTAGGCTGTACTCCATACTGTTATAGGCTGCTTCATTACCGCCTGCCAACAAAATTTATTAACTGCAGTATGGAAACGCATTCCTGGAGATACACCAAATATTGTGCCAAAGCGACAGGAAACTGCATTAAGTCCGCGTTCCTTACATAATTTTGCGATGAGTCTTTCTTCTCTTAACTTGGTCGTGGCATAAGGACTCTGTGGGTTGAGTTCTTCTGGGGAACAGTCTTCGGACACCACCTCTTGGTTTGATCCATATACGCTGGTAGAAGATAAACTAATCAGAGAAGCACCAGTCTCTATACAAGCTTCAGATAATTTTAATGTAGCATTGTAGTTATTTTCTTCCACCTGCTCAGCCTTATCAAAGCTTCCCACAGCATCGGTAATTGCGGCAAGATGGATAACAACATTAGCGTCCTGAAGTACAGGGAGTAAATCCATAGTAGTTATATCATTATTCAAAAAACTGTAACTACCAATTGCAGGTAAATTAAACAAAGAAGGGAATCTCTGGGTCATCATGTTATCGATCATTACTATTTCTGCATCCGGGAACTGATATGCCAGATCGCGAACAATATAAGACCCGATATGACCTAGTGCACCAGTAACAACAATCTTCATGTTTTTCTCTTCTTTGAATCTATCAAGCCTCTGGCTTTCCTGTAATTTTTGAACTCTTCATAATCTCGAATGTAATCGTTTTCATCATAAGGTTGGTCACACAGTACAGTTAAAATTGAACCAAATACCTTATAGGTCTGCTGTGCCCAAATGCCGGCTGGTATCAATAAACCAATATTAGGATGGTCAAGAACATAGGTAACGGTTTCGTGCCCATCGTCACAAAATACTTCAACGCTACCGACAGGACATGTCAATAATTGTGCGCAAATCTTGTGGGCATGTTGACCACGGGTCGCACCGGTAGGTGCCCGCACGACAAAGACTCTTGCAATGGAAAAGGGAATATTGGTCAACCCCTCCATCACCACGAGGTCGCCATTTTCTTCGAAATGGTGTGGTAACTTGATTAAAGTAACTTCACTGATAGAACTGAACATTACATTGTCAGTATATTTAGTCTCGGACATATAAAACATGATGAGTATATGGAATCATACTCATTGGTTCATCAGCAACGAGCTTCCAATTTCTCGAAGGTTTGTAAGCTCTGAGATAAATCTCGCGAGCAGCGGAGAGTTCACTCTCATCAAATAAATCAAAAACTTTTTGACAATATCCTAGAGAATAGACATCAAGAAGTTCAGCAGCGGTCAACGCCGGCAAACCAACACATTCCGGCTTATATTTACCGGTCGGGTTTTTACAATAAAATGATGTGCTGGCCGAAATAACCTTGCTTACATATTCGTCTATGACTTCAGGCGGCATTTCTTGAAAACTGTCAATATTGATTGCAAGATCGGACTGGAGGGCACTCCAAGCATCTATGTCATTATTTTCAATAAAAGTTATACGATCAAAGCAATCTGGAGCGACTAATTTTAGGTAAGCTTGACTAAGTTTCAAAACTTCCGGTAAATCTACAATAGTATATTCTTCGACAGAATCAACTAACCTCATCAACGTATGACATGTTCGTCCAAATCCTGCACCTATTTCTACAACTTTTTTGATTTCATGCAGATTTATGTGTTGACGAAGAAACATGAATTCTTCTACCGCAAATAGATAATCAATATCAATTTTGCAATCTGCAATTGAGATTGTTACAGGATTACCAGTTCCGGTATTTCCTAACTTTCGATATGCATCGAAAAAATCATCAGGTTTATGGTAAGCAACATTGAATAGTAAAAATTTATAGTACCTCATAGATTTATCTAATGGGTCCCAGGCAGCTAACCGACTATTTGCACCACCAGGTGCCCTGAAGTCCTCTAGAAACGTATCATCAATTTTTGAAAACAATGATGAAGTAATGCTTGTCCAAAGTTCAGATGATTTTCGTGTCATGAAGCTAACCTCTTCATGTAAAAAGATATCATACGTTCTATTCCCTCATCAAAACTAATTAGTGGGCGCCAATCGGTCGCTTTATAAAAGTTTGTAATATCAGCAACAAAATTTCGCAACTCAATCGAATCTACTCCATCTGGCCAAGGAACATTTTCTATTTTAATTTTCTTACGCGTGACATTCTCTACTTGTTGTGCAACCAACTGAAATGCCTCACGTAATGTGGTACCTTTCCCACTCGCCACATTAAATGAACTCCCAAT
>JAJFIL010000223.1 GCA_021774965.1 Alphaproteobacteria bacterium | reverse complement strand
TGCTCCACAGAAAACCAATGGAAAAGCTCTTCGAGCCCCCACCCCCGCGAAAGACAAGCCTCCCCCAAGCCGCCCAGCTGGAATGGAGGTTCCCATGAAAAAAGTTAAACCGGACAGTAGTGGGTCAAGCCGGGGAATGACGGGAAGGGGAAACTAAACCGAAAAGGAAGTACCACAGCCGCAGGCGCTTTGAGCGTTGGGGTTTTTGATCTGGAAGGACGCTCCGATCAGCTCATCAGAATAATCAATCTCGGATCCTGCCAGAAATTCCAGGGACATCTGGTCGATGTGCACTATGGCGCCATCGCGAGTGAGCACCAGGTCGTCTTCTTCCGGGGCTTCGCCTTCGAGATTGAAAGTATATTGAAACCCGGAGCAGCCCCCGCCGATCACGGCAATGCGCAGCACAGTGCCTGCCTCCTCCTTGGAGAGGATCTTGGCGATCTGTTTGGCGCCTCGTTCGGAGAGGCTCACAGGGGTTTCCAGCACGTCTGACATCTACGCAATTCCTTGTTTTCCTAATATAGGTAGTCAAAAGCTGCGAAATTGCAAATCCTTCGCATCTAGAATTGGTGCAATCATGCTATCAGCGCGAACCTCAAGAAGTGGTATTCTGCCGGTATCACCAGAATCAGTAGTCAGAAAACAAACCCATGGATGACAATCTAGCCCCCATTTTGGCCCCCTTTGCCTGTCGTTCCGCATCAAGCCGGGGCAGGCTGCACGCTGAGGATGAGAGCCCCACGCGTAGCCTGTTTCAGCGGGATCGGGACCGCATTATTCATTCATCGGCTTTCCGGCGGCTGATGCATAAGACGCAAGTCTTCGTCTACCACGAGGGGGATTATTTCCGCACGCGCCTGACCCATTCGCTGGAGGTAGCCCAGATCGCCCGCTCCATCGCCCGGGCGCTACAGCTGGATGAGGACCTCGCCGAAGCTCTGGCCCTGGCGCATGATCTGGGGCATCCGCCTTTTGGTCATGCGGGGGAGGACGCCCTGCAGGCCTGTATGGAGCCCTATGGCGGGTTCGATCATAATGCCCAGACCCTACGCACCATCACGGATATTGAAAAACGCTATGCCGATTTCGATGGGCTCAATCTGAGCTGGGAAGCGCTGGAAGGCATCGTCAAACACAATGGGCCATTGCTTGGTAGCGCGACAAGCGATGACGCCCATCTGCCTGAGGGTTTGAGGTCCTACCGCGCTGTCTGGGATCTGGAGATGCACACTTATGCTTCTGCGGAGGCGCAAGTGGCGGCTCTCTCAGATGATATTGCTTACAATAATCACGATCTGGATGATGGCTTGCGGGCAGGCCTGTTCAAGCCTGAGGACCTCGCGGACTTGCCATTGGTGGGGGATATTCTGGGGGAGGTCAAATCCAGATACCCTGATCTCGGCGGCAAGCGCTTGCGCCACGAGACCATCCGACGACTGATCACCCATATGATTACCGATGTATTGGCAGAGACCTCAGTGCGCATCCAAAAGCTCAACCCCCGGTCGCCAGAGGACGTACGCGCCGCGCCCGATGCCTTGGTTACGTTTTCCGAAGGGCTCAAGGCTGACGACAAGGCATTGCGGGAATTTTTGTTTGAGAACATGTATCGCCACTACCGGGTCAATCGGATGACCAGCAAGGCGCGCCGTGTGGTGAGCGATCTTTTTGGGCTATTTGTGGACGAGCCAGAGGTGATGCCGGAGGACTGGCAGGCGACCCACAAATCCGCCCAACCAGACCAGAAACCCCGCGTGGTCTGTGACTATATTGCTGGAATGACCGACCGATTTGCTCTCTTGGAGCATAAGCGGCTTTTTCTGGTCGATCCGCTCGATTGAGGTACGGTTTGATATGGCCTTGCCATGCAATTGCCCCTATTAGGGGGAAGGATTACAGTATCCCTCAAACACAGCCCCTCCGGCTCCATTCGCCCCAATTGGGTACCCTCGTCGGGAGACATTCATGAGTAACACGGACAGCGACAACGATATCGAACGGGGAGTGTATCAGACCCCCTCTAACGATGATGACCTCTATGACGATTATGACGATGAGGAAGGCTTTGGCCGCGGGCCGGTTTTTGCCATCTTCGCAGTCATTTCTCTTGCCTCTGTCGTAGGTCTGGTTTGGCTGGCCTTTCAGATGGGTGTAAGCCAGGGCCGCACCTCCGCACCGCCGATCATCAGCGCCTCGGCTGATCCTTTCAAGGTGGAACCAGATGAGCCGGGCGGCATGGCAGAACCAGAAGCCACCCCCACCACCAATGCCCTTGCCGGACAGCCCATTGACGAAGTTGCAGCGGTAAGCCCTTCCGCCGAGACGCCTATTGAGGTCCCCCGCACTACAGCGCCGTCAACGGAAGTGGCAGCCAATGATGCGCCCATCACAACCCCGCAGCTGAGAACTTCGAACACTGAGGTTGGTGCCTCCGGAGGGCTCGTTGTTCCGCCACCGTCGGACCGTGTGCGCAATGCGGAAACCAATGATGATCTCCGCAATCCGCCTGATCGCCAGACACAGCAAACAGCAGCGTTGGAGATGACACCGCGGCAGCCTGTAGTTCAACCTACTCGCCAGCCCGACCCTGAGCCCGTTGTGGTTCAGCCAACACGGCAACCAACGCCCCAACCTACCGCTGATCCGGGCCCTGTTGGGCCACCGGCGCTGGGTACAGTTGGGCCAAGTCTGGTTTCCAACACGGGGAACTTTGTGGTGCAGGTCGCCAGCTTCCCGGAGACGGCTGATGCAGATGCAGCCTGGGCGCGGCTTCAGTCTCGCCATGCAAGCATCGTCGGCGGTCATGTGCAGGACGTCCAAAGTGTGGATCTTGGTGCCCGAGGCACTTGGTATCGTCTGCGCATCGGTTATTTTGAGACCCGTGGGGCAGCCACCAGCTTGTGCGAACAGCTTCAGGCCAACAATCAGGACTGCCTCGTCGCATCGCGCTAGGTATCAAGTTTAGAGGGAGGGCATATTATGCTCGCGGCAATATTTGGCTGCGGCGGCTTAACGCTGACCGATGAAGAGCGCGCCTTTTTCACGAAGGTCCAGCCTTGGGGCTTTATTGTCTTTCTCAGAAACATTGAGAGCCCCAAGCAACTTCGCGCTCTTTGTGCAGATTTGCGCAGCTGCATTGATCACCACAATGTTCCTATTTTGATCGACCAGGAGGGGGGCAGGGTGGCCCGCATGAGGCCGCCCCACTGGCGCAAATATCCGGCTGGCGAAGTCTTTGCGGATTTGGCCGCCGACGATATTGAGAAGGCGCAAGAAGCTGCCAAACTGACCATGCAGCTGATCGCTCAAGAGCTGATCGACTGCGGCATCAACGTGGATTGTCTGCCTATTCTGGATGTGCGTCAGCCTTATGGACATGACGTGA
>JAJFIL010000222.1 GCA_021774965.1 Alphaproteobacteria bacterium | reverse complement strand
TGCGAACCCGGCTTCTGTGGAAGCTGCGATTGAAACCCTTGGCGCTTCGGAGCCAGGTCCGCGAGGTCGCCGCATCGCGGTGTTAGGGGATATGCTGGAGCTTGGGCCAGAGAGCGCAACATTTCACCGGGATATTGCCGCACCTCTTGAGGCGGCAAATATTGATCTGGTGTTTTGCTCAGGTCCCCTGATGGCCAATCTTTGGGAAGCTTTGCCGGATGCGCGGCGCGGACTTTATGGGCAAAGCTCCGCGGATCTTTTGGAAACGGTTCGCGCAGAGGCGCGGGCAGGGGATGTTGTCATGGTCAAGGGATCATTGGGCAGCGCCATGAAACCCATTGTAGATGCACTTATCGCGCAAGGCGCAAAAGCTAAGAGGAGCTAAGAGGCAGCATGCTCTACCACCTATTATATCCACTTGCGGATGAATATTCTGTTTTCAACGTCTTTCAATACCTGACCTTCCGTACGGGCGGTGCAGTGATGACGGCGTTGATCATCAGCTTTGTGTTTGGTCCTGCCTTTATCCGCTGGCTGAAATCCAAACAGGCAGAAGGTCAACCCATTCGCGAAGATGGCCCTCAAAGCCATATCCTGACCAAGCAGGGCACGCCGACCATGGGCGGGTTCTTGATTCTTCTGGCGGTATCCATCTCAACCCTTTTGTGGGCCGATCTCAGCAATGAATATGTCTGGGCCGTGCTGTTGGTGACCATCGGTTTTGGCTCCATCGGCTTTATTGATGATTACCGTAAAGTCACCCAACGCAGCACGGATGGGTTATCGGGGCGCATGAAACTGTTGTTGCAGTTTGCCATCGCCATTGGCGCCGTCTTGTGGATCATGGGCACCGGCCCGGAAGAGCTCCAAGGGGATTTGGCAGTGCCGTTCTTCAAGGACTTTATGATCCACCTGGGTTGGTTCTATCTGGCATTTGGGGCCTTTGTTATTGTAGGCGCGTCCAATGCCGTAAACCTCACCGATGGTCTGGATGGGCTTGCCATTGTACCGGTGATGATTGCTGCAGCCTCTTTTGGACTTATCGCATACCTAGTCGGGAATGCTCTGTTTGCTGACTATCTGCAACTTCATTTTGTGTTGGGCACAGGGGAGCTTGCTGTCTTTTGTGGTGCATTGATGGGCGCAGGGCTTGGATTTCTTTGGTTCAACGCGCCCCCCGCCATGGTGTTCATGGGCGACACCGGGTCGCTATCCCTTGGCGGAGCTCTGGGCGCCATCGCTGTTGCCACCAAACACGAGATAGTCCTCGCCATCATCGGCGGCTTGTTTGTGCTCGAAGCGGTTTCTGTGATTGTGCAGGTCGCCTCGTTCAAGTTGACCGGCAAACGCGTGTTCCGTATGGCTCCGATCCACCACCACTATGAACAACTCGGTTGGGCCGAACAGACCATCGTGATCCGGTTCTGGATTATTGCGGTGGTGCTGGCCATGATCGGCCTTGCCACCTTGAAGCTGAGGTAGACCATGATCTTGCTGCCGCATATGAAGGACAAGACAGTTGCTGTGTTCGGCCTTGGCCGCACAGGTCTTTCCGCTGCGCGCAGCCTTCATGAGAGTGATGCAAAGGTGCTTGCCTGGGACGATAGCGAAGATGCGCGGGACGAGCTTTCTCTCACCGTCGGTCATTTCTGTTCCCCGCCGGATCTTTGGGATTGGGCGGAGATTGATACGCTCCTGCTCAGCCCCGGTGTACCGCTAACCCATCCCGAACCCCATGAGGTCGTCAAGGCAGCTCGCGCGGCAGGTGTTCCCATCATCGGTGATATGGAATTATTCGTTGGAGCTTTGGGAGAAAAAGGCTCGCGAGCAGCCCCCATTATAGCGGTCACCGGCACCAACGGTAAATCCACCACCACGGCCTTGATCGGGCACATTCTCTCCCGCACCGGGTTCTTTCCTCAAGTCGGCGGCAACATTGGCCGCGCCGTGTTGGATCTGGATCCACCCGTGCACAGACGCGTCTATGTGTTGGAGGTCTCAAGCTACCAGTTGGACTTGACCCCCTCTCTGGCACCCCATGTGGCGGTGCTTTTAAACATCACACCGGACCACCTGAGCCGCCATGGCGACATGGAAGGCTATGTAGCTTCAAAGACGAAGATTTTTGATCATCAGCAGGCAGACGATACAGCGATCATCGGCCTTGATGCGGGCCCCA
Organism: Alphaproteobacteria bacterium; assembly: GCA_021774965.1. Classification (GTDB taxonomy): domain Bacteria; phylum Pseudomonadota; class Alphaproteobacteria; order JAJFIK01; family JAJFIK01; genus JAJFIK01. Next base: position 3,385 of record JAJFIL010000222.1, on the reverse strand, counting down.
CCAACAGGGTTTGTGCAGAACTCAAACGCCGCAGCCTGAATAACACTGGCGGGAATGTTCTTCCCATTGCCGTGGGGCAGTCCTTGGGGCGCGGCATCTATGCCCTTTGCGGGCGACTGATTGACGCCAGTGCGGACCCGGCGGTGGAAGTTGCTGACCTTGGCAATTCTCCTACCTTGCGCGGGGATCACAATTGGCAAAACGCGTGCGCGGCTTATGCCGCCTGTCGTGCCGTGGGCGCTGAGACTGGCGGCATCGCCAAGGCCCTGCAAAATTTCCCGGGACTGGCTCATCGCCAGGAAGCCGTGGTGCGGCAAGACAACGTGATTTTCGTCAACGACTCCAAGGCCACCAATAGCGAGGCCACAGCTAGAGCCCTGAAGGCTTATTCCAATATCTACTGGATTGCCGGAGGCGAGGCCAAGGAAGATGGATTGGCAGCGGCCTTGCCGCATTTGGGCGAGGTACGAAAGGCCTATTTGATTGGCGCGGCTGCTGTGGCATTGGCCAAAACCCTTGAAGGTAAAGTGGACTACATCATCGCGGCGACCCTTGAAAAGGCGATGCACCAGGCCGCAAGAGACGCAAGCGCCGAGCCTGCCGAAGAGGCTGTGGTGCTACTTTCCCCCGCCTGCGCCTCCTTTGATCAGTTCGCGGATTTTGAAGCGCGGGGAGACGCGTTTCGGCGCATCGCCGAGGAAATTGCAAGTCAGAATGTTGGCGCAGGAGCTGTGCAATGAGAGCACTAATCAGAACAGACAAACGCCCGGTCACTGAATGGTGGCGCACCGTGGATCAAGTCCTGGTCTTTGGCGTCATCGGTCTGGGCATCTTCGGGGTCTTTGTATCTGTCGCCACGGGCAGCGCCACGGAATTTCGAGGGGGGCAGGAAGCGGCGTATTATTATGGCCGCCATATTATCTATACGATGATTGCTCTTGGCACATTGATTGCGCTTTCCATGCGCTCAGTGCGGGAAATACAGCAATTGGCGACGATCCTTTATGTGGGTGCGCTGGCAGCAGTGCTGCTGACCTTACTCGTCGGCCCGGAAGTCAATGGGGCGCAACGGTGGTTGCGGCTCGGGCCTTTGTCCGTGCAGCCGTCTGAATTTTTAAAACCTGCCTTCGTGGTGATCACCGCCTGGGCCTTGTCCGAGGGCAATCGCCTGCCGGGCTTTCCGGGTCGCACCTTGGCGTTGATGCTGCTCATCGCGCCTATGTTCTTGTTCTTGATGCAGCCCGATGTGGGCCAAACCATTTTAATGACCGCCGTCTGGGGGGCGCTGTTGTTTGCAGCTGGCTTGCCCTGGGGTTGGACCATCGGCTTAGGCGTTGCTGCGGGCATGGCCCTGGCGACGGCCTATTTTGTCTTCCCTCACGTGGCCAACCGCATCGATATGTTTGTGCTGGGCTCAGACGCAGGGCGCACGCAAGTTGATTTCGCACTGGATGCTTTGCGCAATGGCGGCCTGATGGGTGTGGGCCCCGGGGAAGGCACCGTGAAGGGTTCAGTTCCTGATGCGCATACGGACTTTGCCTTTGCCGTGATGGGCGAGGAGCTGGGTCTCTGGACGTGTCTTGCCGTGGCGCTGTTGTTCTTGGGCATCATTGCGCGAGGGCTGGTGCGGACTTTTTCGGAGCGGGATCACTTCGTGCAATTGGCCGCGGCGGGTTTGTTCTTATTGTTCGGCATGCAAGCCTTCATCAACATGGGTGTAAACCTGGGTCTTCTGCCCGCCACGGGCATGACCTTGCCATTTATTTCCTATGGTGGCTCATCCTTGATGGCCACCGGCGTGACCTTGGGCTTTGCCTTAGCGCTCACCCGCAAGCGGGCAGGGTTCACCCGGCGCCGGAGACGCCCTCATGACGGACGCTGATACAGCCGCAGGGCAAGGCACTATCATTCTTGCCGCAGGTGGCTCAGGCGGGCACATGTTCCCGGCGCAAGCTCTGGCGCATGAGCTTGTGGCGCGGGGCTACAAAATTGTTCTGATCACGGATGATCGGGGGTATCGCTATGCGGACCGGTTTCCGGATACGGAGATCAAACTGATCCACGCCGCCACTTTTGCCGGGGCTAATCCGATCAAGCGCCTCATGGCGGGCTTCCGCATTTTGGGAGGCTTGCTTGCCGCCGCCGGAACGGTGCGGAAAATCAAGCCAAAAGCAGCCATTGGCTTTGGCGGCTATTCTTCTTTCCCGACCATGATCGCGGCAACCGTCATGGGCACGCCTACATGCTTGCAAGATCCCAATGCAGTGCTGGGGCGGGTGAACAAGTTCCTCGTGGGCCGGGTCGATCTCGTGGGCGCTGCGTTCGAGAACATGCAGGGGCTTGATCCCAAGGACGCTCCCAAGATTCGCGTCATTGGCAATCTCTTGCGTCCCGAAGTCTTGGCGGCACGGGACATTCCCTATGCGCCACCGGGCGAAGAAGGCCCCATAAACCTGGTAATCTTTGGTGGAAGCCAAGGCGCACAGGTTCTAGGCGAGATGGTGCCAGCTGCTATCGCCATGCTGCCGGAAGATTTGCGGGCCCGCCTGCATGTCACCCAACAGGCTCGTGAGGAAAACCAGGACGCTGCCAAAGAGGCCTATAGGGCCATGAATGTGAAAGCAGACGTGGCGCCATTTTTCTCAGATCTGCCGAAGCTCATGTCCGAGGCTCAATTGGTCATCGGCCGGGCAGGGGCAAGCACGGTGACCGAGTTGGGGTTGATCGGGCGACCTTCCATTCTGGTGCCGTTGCCCTCAGCCATGGACGATCATCAGACGGTTAACGCACGGGCCTTGACGGATGTAGGCGGGGCATGGCTCATGCCGCAATCAGAAATCACGGTTAAGACTATGGCTGACAAATTGCAGTCGCTTTTGTGTGATGGAGATACATTGGCAGCAGCAGCAGCGGCAGCCTGGAAGACGGGCAAACCCAATGCTGCAACAGGTTTTGCGGATATGGTCGAAGAGCTGATTGCTGCAAAAGAAAAGTAGAACGGGACAAAGCATTTGGCACAATTGCCGCTAGACATAGGCACCACCCATTTTGTGGGCATCGGCGGCATCGGCATGAGCGGCATTGCCGAGATCATGCACAATCTTGGCTATCAGGTGCGCGGCTCTGACCTTTCGGAAAACGCCAACGTCAAACGCCTGCGGGGCTTGGGCATCGAAGTTGCCATCGGCCAATGCGCGGAGAACGTCGAAGGCGCACAAGTGGTGGTCATCTCGTCTGCCATCAAGGAAGACAATACGGAACTCCAAGCGGCCCGTGCGGCCTCTTTGCCCATCGTGCGGCGGGCAGAAATGCTGGCCGAGTTGATGCGGTTGAAATCCTCCATCGCAGTGGGCGGCACGCACGGCAAGACCACCACTACGTCTCT
>JAJFIL010000221.1 GCA_021774965.1 Alphaproteobacteria bacterium | reverse complement strand
CCGTCTCCCCGGCCTTGATCTCCATGACATACGGCGCAACCGTTATCTTGATAGAGCTTCTTCCCCTTTTCAATTGATATCGGAGCTGGCAGGGACGTGTATTTTTGCTGAAGCGGAGCCGCAAAAGTGACGGCGGGAAAGAATAGTAAAATAAGAAAAATTTTTTTCATCAGCGTTTCCTTTTCGTTCGGGGTCAGATTAAAGTTAATTTTTTTAGTACCCCGCACTCAGGCCATGCAGTGTTTTTCGCCGGGAAATTCCATGACCGGAAAACTGTCTGTGCTTTTGGTGTGTTTGGGGTTGAAATCAGGACTTTGAAGGAAGATACAGCAAAAAAGATGCCAATTTTAAATACGTTGATTTTCCGGTGGTTATTTTAAAGTCCAATCAGGCGAGTTTTGTTTGTTTGATGGAATTCTTAACAGTTGTATAAAAAATAAGACATTATGATTCACTTTGTAAGTGTTCGTTGGACTTATCACTTATATCGTCTAGGCACCTTATAAAAAAAGGGACTACCGGAAATTCCGGTAACCCCTTTTCTTGTCTGGCCGGGGCGAGAGGATTTGAGCCTCCGACCCTCTGCTCCCAAAGCATAGCCTCCCCGCCTGACTATTTGTAATCATTGACTATTTATGGGGTCTAACTCTTCATCAGTCTGCATGAAACCACATGGGGCATATAGTGATCTTAGCAAAATCTTAGCAGTAACTCTGTTTCCAGAAATCTCACCTCTGACATAGGGAGTTTTCATTCAAACCCACATGCTATACGATAAAAAAATTTCGAACAAACAAATTTTATTATCTAATTTAATAAACTCACCATTCACTTCTAATCGTTGTGCCTCAAAATGTAAATCTCTCATTTCATGCCCCTCGCGAAGTTCTTCACACCGGCTTGGAGTATGGACGATACGTTCAAATCCGCACCAAGGCTAAAAAAAATATTGTAGTGGTGAGCCGATCCCTTTGGTTTTTCAAATTCAAAGAAACCGGCTCATTTCCAAAAATGAAACATGTTTGCTCTACAAAACTAGAGTTCTAACAAAATGGTAAAAAAAAGGGTAAACTTTTGGTAAAGTTTCTCAATCAGAACGGACTTTGTCCTCTGTGAGGAGTTCCGCATATTTTCCTTCCATCTCAAGAAGCTGTTTGATGTTAAGGCCGGCCAGTCCTTTGTTGCTAATTTCTTCCTGGACTTCCTTAAACCTTTTCCAAAATAATTTCAAGCGTTTCATTTCAGACAGCAAATATTGCTCTCTTAATTCTTCTAATATCTTTCCCTGAGAGTCGTTAATCTGATCTTTATGTTCTTTATTTAATTTGATAAAGGGTGGGCTTACTCACGCCAATCTTGTTTTTTATTTTGGCGTAACTGTACCCCTTAGCCCGAAGTAAAACAAATTGTTGCGTTGTTTCAGCATTGATCATAATAAAAAACCTCCTCAAATATTTGTTTTAGAAAGTAGTTCTAATTTTGGGGTTTTAATCTTCAGAAGTTCACTTGAAAAGCGCAATAAATCAATTGTAGACAGATTTCCAACACCTACTTTCTTAATTATTAAATAACTTGCGACCAATCCTTGAAAATTTGTAGTTCCCGGATAGAAAAAAAGTCAAAATCTACAATTTGCACCTAGGTTGTGTTACCCCCTCATTGCGTCAATCCCCGTTATTGCCTTCCCAAGAATCAGGGTGTGGATGGAGTCCGGTCCCCTCGTAAGTAAAAACGCTTTCCAGATTCAACATGTGGCGAATGGCGTTATATTCCACACTGATTCCAGATGCTCCTAAAATGTCTCGAGCTTTTCTAGCGACATCCAGAGCCACCCTCACATTATTCCGTTTTGCCATTGAAATTTTGGAGTGATCCGCAGATCCTTTTTCCATCAAACGTCCTAACTGATAGCACATGAGCTGACCGCCGGTAATGCCGGTGATCATGTCGGCCAATTTTTCCTGAACCAGTTGAAAAGAGGCGATCGGCCTGCCAAACATAATGCGGATTTTGGAGTATTCGAGGGCTTCCTGATAACAGGCCGCCGCAGCACCTAAAACCCCCCAGGCGATTCCATAACGGGCTTGGTTTAGACAGGATAAGGCGGAACCTAGACCATCCGTTTTTATCAAGAGATTTTCACAGGGAATCCGGCAGTCGTTCAAATGGATTTCTCCGGTGTCGGAAGCTCGCATGGAGAATTTATGATGGATGGGTTGAACGGTGATTCCTGGAATCCCCTTTTCAACGATAAACCCACGGATGGTTCCATCGAGGTAACCCCAGATAACTGACAGGTCGGCGAATCCCGCGTTGGTGATCCACATTTTGGACCCGTTTAAAACATAGGAATTACCATCCTTGACCGCGTGGGTCTTCATTCCGGAAGGATCCGACCCGTAATCCGGTTCAGTCAGGCCAAAACATCCCACTTTTTTGCCACTGACCAGGTCGGGGAGCCATCGGTCCCTCTGCTCGCGGGAACCGAACCGATCGTTTGGATAAATCACCAGGTTGTTTTGAACGGAAACGAAACTTCGAATGGCACTGTCGCCCCGTTCCAGTTCCTGCATCATCAGGCCGTAGGCCATAGGTCCCAGCCCTGCGCCTCCGTGAGTTTGCAAGCTGGCCCCCAGGATGGCTTCTTCACTCAGTTTTTTGATAATCCCGCCAGGGAACTGGCCTTGTTCAAAGCAATCCCTGATAAGAGGCAGAATTTCCTGGTCTACAAACCGGGCTGTGCTTTTTCTGACCAGTTTTTCTTCGTCCGTCAGGAAACTTTCGATATCATAAAAATCCACAGAAGGCATCAATTTCTTCCTCGACCATGAATTTACCGTTGTCCTCTGATACTTAAATACCCCATCATTCATTCATTGGGATAGCATAGGGAGGTACATGAAATTTTGATCATCACTTAGAGAAGCCTCTCAATTTAACTTGGCCCCTTACCCCTTTTCTTCCTAAGTTCGATCTTTCAATGAGAAAATCTATTTCATTCCAGACACCACCTCCATTTGAATCGTTAACTATTATCTTCCTATAATTGGGGATCCTTTATAGGAGATCGTTTATTCCCTTTTTTTATTCTCTTTCAACCACACTATAGGGTCTCAATCAGTATGTGAAATGGCAACCTTCTGGCATGACAGTAAAAAACTGGTATGCCAGGCGTTCTAAAATTTGTAGGCAATTTGATGTAAAGGCCCTCCTATATTTCAACCACCGTTTTGTACTCTCCGACATCCACTTTCAGACCATTGTCCTGACTCCTGGAACGAGGGACCGTGAACGTTCCATTTTGAGTCAGCTTCAGCATGCTTTGGAAATTCCAATATTGGTCATCTGGATAGATTGCGCACGACGTGCTCACCTTTTGAATCAATTCAGTTTTTTTATAGGGAACCGGTTCTGGATTCCCATAAAAACTTTGCAGCATTTTTTTTGTGAGTGGAACCAGACCCTCTTTGACTTTTTGATAGGTGTTACATAGAAAGCCCTGCTTGAAAATTTTTGTTTTTACCGTGTAATGGATCAGGTTTGCCGCGGAACCTTCCGCGCCATTTCCGAAGTTTGCAGGACACAGAATCGCATCGGACTCAAGGGCGCTTCTGTCAAACAATTGCAGGACATAGAGATCAGAGCAAATAAAAAAGATTACTCTGTACATTTTACCGTTTTGCCTTAGAGTCACCTTGTTTAATCGTGAATAGGGGGCCACGTTTATTTTTGGGGAGTGGGAGTCCAGATGATTCATTTCAAAAGACTGGGGCGTGATTTTGGCCTGCGGTGAATGGACCTTCCCTGTCCGGGAAAAAATAAACAGTGCATTGTAATTTGTTTTTAACTGGGCGCCGGGCAAGTCCAATCCCGGATGATTGAGTGTGGTGATGATTGTAATTTTTTTTTCGAAAGCCCTCTCCATTAAAACCTGGTAAGCTTTTTCTGATCCTTCCTCTGTATAGGCCCCAAATTCAGGAAAGAGAAGCGTTTCTCCAGGCATCGCGGAATCAACCTGATCGAGGATTTCCTTGAGCTGTTTGTCCTCTCCAGACATACCAAAGGTTTTCAGAGTAATTCTTAAAGGCATAACCATGCGTTCAATTTCCCACGTATATTGGAATTGTCTCAAGGGGATCATCCGAAAGAATCGATTTTATCCCGGTGCATCTATCTTGCGTTTTCATTAATTCACAACATAACTCGACTTCTTCAAAAGCCATATCCCTTATCCCTTTCTCATCCTGCCAGTTTATCGCTTCATATTTGTTGACTAGATCAAATACGGCTTTTGCGGCAGCGGGAGCTATTGGCTTGCCTAAATTCTCCAACTGATCCCGTATGTATTGTTTGACCTCGTCCT
>JAJFIL010000023.1 GCA_021774965.1 Alphaproteobacteria bacterium | reverse complement strand
TTCTCCCAAAAGATTGGTCGGTGACTACATGTCTGATGTGGTCACCGTTGGGAAAACTTCAATCAACTCCAATTCAAATAGCTTTTCTTTCGGTCCTCTGTGGTGATCCATCACATTGGCGCAAGGCATTTGCTTGAAATTCTACAATCCGTACCCAGGCGCCGATATCTGAGGCGCGAGGCTGAGTTTTATGGTCAATAATTGATAAAGAAGGTGGTATCATTCAGAAATCCAAAGCGCTTTCGTGTAGGGGCGTGGTGAATTAAGCGAGGCGGAAACGATGAGCGCATTGGAAAAGTGGCACGAAATCGTCAAGGCACAGGATCTTGCCGGTCTGGAGCAATTGCTCTCTGAAGATGCCATCTTTCATTCCCCAATTATTCATACGCCGCAAAAGGGGCGCGACTTGGTGCTCATGTATCTGGGGGCCGCAGCGCAGATGCTGTTCAACGGCACCTTTGAGTATCTCAAGGAAACCGAGGGCGATCATTGCGCGATCCTGGAGTTTCAAGCCGCCGTGGATGGATTGACAATAAATGGCGTGGATATCATCACTTGGAACGATGATCAGAAGATCACAGAGTTCAAAGTGATGGTGCGGCCCTTAAAAGCCACCAACATGCTTCACGCCAAGATGTTGGAGATGATCCAAGCGCTTCAGTCTGCCTAAAGTCACGTATCAGTACTTACTGCCCATATGCTCGTGAGCTTCGCTCTCAGCGGGGGCATAGGGGGCAGGAGCCTCAAGAGTGGCCTCATCGGCTGATGCCATATCGCCGGACACCAATCCACTCGATGCCATTGCATCCATCATCTGGGCATCAACTTCGTTCAGTTCGCTGGCATTTGCCATACGGGTTCCTGCTGCAGGAGCCTGGGTTGTTTCAGCTTGTGCAACGGCTTCACCCTCGCCGCCCCAGGGCACAACATCAGCGATCTTGCCGACCATATTACCCGTGGCAGCACAGCCTGCCGTGAGCGACATTACCCCAGCCAGCGCCAGCAATTTGATGATCCGCATGATTTCCCCCTGTCACAATTTGCGCCAAGTGTACCAGTTGCGGCGCCAGGAGGGCCCAACATCCCTGGGGTATGGTAAATTCGCGCCAGAACGGGGGCTGGAAGCGGAAAAGCTTGCCCTGAGGCAGTGCCTGCCGTATCTGAAGGCCAAATTGCCCATCCTTGGCCGGAGTGCCCATGTTCCTCTTCGATATCAAATTCATCTTTATCGTCGTCATCTTTGCGACGGGTGTTCTGGGAGGCTTGGCCCCTTTCAGGGTGCGCGAGTCTGCAAATGCCAAGCTGCAGATGGCTCGGGGCAATGCATTTGCCGGGGGGATCTTCCTGGGCGCAGGATTGCTGCACATGCTTCCGGACAGTGCCTCGGCCTTTGAGGTGGTCCTGCCAGACGTGGACTATCCATTGCCTGCGCTGTTTGCGGGGTTGGCGATTTTGCTCGTTTTACTGACGGATCAGCTAGCCAAGGCAAGCCGAGACAACGGTGCTGCTGGTGAAGATGCGCACGGACGGCCTGCCTTGCTGTTCATTGTGCTCTCTCTGCACTCGATGATTACTGGGATCTCTCTTGGCCTGGATACAGAGATGATGGGCACCATCACGCTCTTCGTTGCGATCATTGCGCACAAGGGGGCAGCGGCCTTTGCCCTTGGGACCGCTCTAGCGGGATCACCGGGAACCGGCCACCGCCGCACAATCTTGTTGTTTGCGGCCACCACGCCTTTGGGCATTATTCTGGGAACGGTTCTGTCAGAGGCTCTATCCAGCAACTGGATCGTGGGGTTTGAGGCCGTGTTCGACGGACTAGCTGCTGGCACATTCCTCTATGTGGCGCTGATGGATATTTTCATTGAGGCCTTCAAGGATCCCAGGGGCAGGTCGAGCAAGCTCGTTCTTGCCACGGTAGGCTTTGGGCTTATGGCCTTGATTGTCTTCTGGGCTTAGCCAGATATAAATCCACGTGAGATGGGGAAGGGCTGATGCACGGCTGCCAGGAACGGGCAGCTGTTTCCTTCACTGGAAAACAAGGAACTCTCGTGAGTTCGATTGCTGGGCCGGGAGAGTACAATGCTCGCCGCGATGCCGATGCCGCCCAGTGAGAATGCCATGATCCAGGTGCCGAAGGTCAAGGCAGCGACCAATGCACCGCAAAGGCCCATCCCGATCAAGGCAGCTCGTTTCGCACCGACAGAAATCACGCCATGGGCCATGAAGTCATGAATGATCGGCCCGATACGCGGCCAATTGATGAGGCGGGCATACATCTCTGGAGAGCTTTTCGCAAAACACCACGCAGCCCCAATCCAGAAAACAGTCGTCGGCAATAGCGGTAGGAATATCCCGAGGCCGCCTAGCGCAAACATAAGGTAGCCACCTGCCAGATAAGGCCAGCGGGCGGGGGAGGTGCTCAAAGTGATTGAGTGATCTGTCATGGGGGTATTAAGGCGTAACACCAGTTACTGGAGGCCTAATTTGAAAGAGATTTCAATTAACTGGTTAGTGGGAAGTTTACATTATGTTTCCGGCCAAATGTAGGCTTGGTGTGGGAAACCCTTATGACCGGACAGATCGATTTAAAGAAGCGGCTACGTTTGCTTGGAATAGATGGCGAGACCAAACGCTATATGGATCGGTTCCGGCCGAGCCTCTTAAAGTGTATCGATTCAAAGGTCAGCGCTTTTTATCAGCACCTCTTGAGTTTCGATGAGGCACGCCGTGTTTTGGCTCCGATAAATCTGGATACGCTTTATGTGCGCCAGCGTAATCACTGGGTACAGCTCTTCTCGTGTGCCTTTGATGAGAAGTTCGTCCGAAGCGCCACATATGTAGGCGATGTTCACTACAAACATCGCGTCGCGCCATATCTCTATATATCCGGGTACAATTTCTTTAAGTGCAGCTTGGTGCGCCTGGCTTGCGCAAATCATGCAGAAGACAAAGACTTGGCCGATATAATCGTAGCCATTACTCGATTGACCAGTTTCGATATGGATCTTGCCCTTTCTGCCTACGCTCGAGATAGTTGGGCCGGTAAATCCGTAAAATCTGCGGTCAATCCCAAGACTGTTGTGGCCATCTAGTCAAAGATTGGCTTCCAGCCTCAAAATTCACAGAATCGTGAGGATTCTGTGACCGCTAAGCCTGCTCCAAAACCGTAACTGTGAACCTGACCCAGCATCGAAAGCGGGAAGGCACGAAATGGGCCTTAAATTAACAACAGGAGCACTCAGATTATGAATCCCACGACTAAATTGACCGCCGTAGGCTTTGCCGCTGCCGTTGCCCTCAGTGTGAGCGGTGCAGCAATCGCCGGACCGAACCCACATGTTTCCATCAGTGGCGATGCCTCTGCTGAAGCACAAGCCTCCTTTACTGCATGGCAAGCTGGTGGCGATGTTGCTGGTTTTGAAGAATGCTATGGCGTTGCCCTTGCTGGCGAGAATGATTGCGCCGCTGGTGCAGGCACGTCTTGCGAAGGTACCTCTACCATTGACTATCAAGGCAATGCATGGACGCTCGTTCCTGTCGGAACCTGTAACTTCATTCAGACGCCAAATGGTTCGGGTTCTTTGACCGCATCGTAAGAACCTAGTTCATACTTACTGACCGGATGGATCTCGACCTTCATGACTAGCGAAACGCTTCCCCAAAAAGCCGGTTTCGGGCTCAAACCCGAATACTATCGCAACGTCATGGAAGCACCTCGCGATGAGGGGCTTTGGGTTGAGGTCCATCCGGAAAATTATATGACAGATGGGGGGCCGCGCCGGGCCTGGTTGGAGATGATCCGCGCGCAACGCGCCGTATCCTTCCACGGTGTTGGCCTTTCGCTTGCTGGAGATGAACCTTTGGATGCAGCGCATCTCGCTCGTTGGCGCGAGGTCATTGATCGCTTTCAGCCAACCCAGATTTCAGAACACGTCGCCTGGTCTGTTCGCGACGGTGTTTATTACTCAGATCTTCTGCCCGCACCGGCCACACGCAAGGCGCTTGACCGTTTGGTGGAAAACATCGATCACATGCAGTCTGCGCTGGGGCAACGCATCCTCATCGAAAACCCGGCCCTCTACATCGCTCTTAAAGGGGACATGGCTGAGCCAGACTTTATTGTCGAAGCCTGCCAGCGCACCGGCTGCGGCATCTTGCTGGATGTAAACAATGTATTCGTCAGTGAGCGGAACACAGGGCGCGATGGCGATGCCTATATCGATGCCATCCCAGCGGACCTCATCGGGGAAATCCATATGGCAGGGCATGCGCCGGATCCTTTGCTGGGAGAGGCCTTGTTGATTGATAATCACGGCGCGCCCATCGTTGACGGTGTGTGGAAACTCTATGAGCGCCTCATAACTCGCGTTGGCGCCAAACCAACCCTGATCGAGCGTGACGCCAATATCCCCCCGTTTGAAGAATTGATGGGCGAGGTTGCTCAAGCAAACGAGATTTTGATCCGGGTTGGCAAAGCTCCAGCAAAAACTGTTGAGCTGGCCCATGCTTGAGCGCGATCCCTATTTTGACCACTTCGTGCAAGCCCTTGGGGGTGACGATAATGCGTTGGAGCCTGATCTTAAGGACCCCACACATATTGCGCGGGCCCGGGTCTATCGAAACAATTCAATTACTGCCAGCGGGGAGGCAATCTTTAAAGATTACCCTGCTGTTGAGAAACTTGTAGGCACGGATTTTCTTCGTGCAGCGGCGTCTGCTTTTGTAAAAGAGAACCCGCCAGAAAATCCGTTGCTTTCTCTCTATGGAGAGGGCTTTGCGGATTTTTTGGATACATTTCCTCCCGCCAAGGATTTGCCCTATCTCAGCGATGTGGCGCGCCTTGATCGGGCATGGATGAACACCATGTTCGCGGCCAACAGCGCACCGCTTGGCCCTCAGGATATTGCCGGGTTGGATGACAGCGAAATTGGTGCATTGGCGCCCGGCCTTCATCCATCGGTTCAGATACTCAAATCGGAATGGCCCGCCTGGGATATCTGGCATGCCAATAGGGAAGAGGGTGCGCCCCAAAGCATCAATCTCGAGCGCAAAAACTCTGTAGCCATCATGTGGTGGTCCGCCAATGGTGTGAGCTCCCAAAAACTGAATAGCCAAGAATGCGTCTTCCTTGAAAATGTACGGGAAGGCGACGACCTTACCTCTGCCATGAGCAAGGCTGTTTCTTCCGAGGCGGATTCAAACGCCCTGTTCGGTTTCTTCTCACTTGCTCTCTCTTCAGGCATTTTTGGCAAATCTGCCAACACTGAAGCCAACCCAAAAGGTCACCAAGCATGAACGCGATTCTTACAAAATCCCGCGATATCTATCTCATGATCTCGGATCATATGGACAAGGTTGAAGCCGTGGCTCTTCTGGCGGCGCGGCTGCTTGTCGCTCGCGTGTTCTGGATGTCTGGCCTGGGCAAGGTGAACACCTGGGATGTTTTGGGCATGCGCTTTCCCACGCCGGATATGCAGCAAAGCACATACTATCTTTTCTCGAACCGGTTCTTTCCAGATATGCCAAGCTGGCTCAGCGAGTTATTCGCTGTTGGTGCGGCGATTGGCGAGCTGACCTTGCCGTTGTTACTCGTGTTCGGGTTCTTAACGCGCCTGGGTGCGCTTGGGCTCATGGTCATGACACTGGTCATCCAGATTTTCGTCATGCCGGATGCATGGTGGACTGTTCACGCATGGTGGGCCGCAATCCTCTTGGTTCTGATCGCACGCGGTCCTGGCTTCCTCTCCGTGGACAAATACCTGGGGCTGACGCGTTAGGGACAAGCGGCATTAAAGGTGTCGCAGAGGCATCTGCCGAAAGTTGACCCCGTGCAATAGCCCTTGAGTGATCGTGCCTTGTCGTGTTTGGTGATTGAAACAGACACAGGCAGAATTCATGAACACATCCTCACCAACGCCTTTGAAGCGCAGCACGATCTACGTCTATGGAATGATCGGCATACCGCTGGCCATGTTCAGCTATCCGATCGCCATCTGGTTGCCAGCATTTTACGCTGGGGAACTTGGGGTTTCACTTGCTGCAATTGGCGGGATGTTGTTTCTGGCCCGCCTGATTGATGTGGTGACAGATCCTGCAATCGGGTTTGCATCTGACACTATCAGCACCAAATGGGGGCGGCGAAAGCCGTTCCTGATGACAGGTCTGCCAGTCGTATTGTTAGGCGTGTTCCTTGTCTTCATGCCGCGCTATGTTGTCGGAGACGTGCCCGGTTCCTGGTATCTCTTTCTCGCAATTACTGTGATGTACTTTGGCGTGACCTTGATATCAGTCCCATACGGCGCATGGGGTGCGGAGCTATCCGGCGCTTACCACGAACGAAGCAGAGTAACTGCTGCCCGGGAGTTCTTTGTTCTGGCTGGGCTTATGGTTGCCGCGTTTGTTCCCTTCCTGATGGAAAGGTTAGGGCAGCCGGGGCTTGTTCCCATCCTCGACGCCATGGCTTTGTCCATATTCCTGGTGATGCCTATTTGCGTGTTGATTGTTCTCTGGCGAGTGCCCGAGCCTAAAGATGTGCCACTGGCGCGTGTGGCTATCCTGCAAAGTCTGAAGCACGTGTGGCAAAACAAGCCAATGCGGCATATCTTGCTGATCATCCTTATCGTGACGGCAGGGGAAGCTTTTCGCAATGCGCTTTCACTTTTCTTCATGCGAGATGTTATTGGTGTCCCCAGTATCGGCACTCTTTACCTCTATTATTTTGGTGCAGGACTCGTGGCGATCCCGGCCTGGCTGATGGCTGGCAAGCGATTTGGCAAGCACAAGACATTCGCGGTGTGTCTTGTTTTGGTCGCGATTATCAGTGTGCTTACCTTTTTCCTTAGTGCCGGTGACCTTCTTGCCTTCAACATTCTGTTTCTCGCGAAGGGTGCGTGCTTCGGCGGGCTACAGTTCCTGCCATTGGCAATGCTGGCAGACGTAGTGGACGTGGACACCGCTGAAAGCGGATCCAGCCGCGCGGGGGCATATTTTGCCGTTGCCGGCAGCGGCGCAAAGATAGCAACTGCATTTGGCACCCTGGTCTCACTTTCCGCTGCAGGTTGGGTTGGGTTTAGCGGCCTAGCCGATGCAGTGAATACGCCTGAAGCTTTGACAGGGCTTGCGTTCAACTACGCCATCGTGCCGGCGATCTTGTTTGTTGGAACACTGTATTTGACTTGGACATTTCCTTTGACGGAGGAAATACAGAAACACCTCCGCGACAAGATTCAAGCCAACATGCACGGTGTCGATCCGATTGACTGACTTCGAAACGTACCCAACAAAAAGGGCTGGCGCGGGGAAGCACCAGCCCTCTATTTGTGTTCCGAGTTATTTCCGGAACAAGTCTAGATCAGGGGTGATCTAATGGTGTCGGCGGATTGATCCAATGCCAAAGCCGATGCGGCCCAGATCGGAATAACGTCCTTCTACCGTGGTGCAGCGTCCGCGATAGTCAGAATGCTCGCAGACTTCCCAGCGTCCGCCCAAAACTTCCAGGCTGCCGTTATAGCTTGAGGCATAGAGGCCAAAGTCCGGAAGGTCTACGCCAACTTGGAAGTAGTCTCCTCCATAGCCGCTATCCACATAGAAGCCGACGCCATCGTCCCGGTTCCTGTAATCGTCGCGGTAATAGCCACTGTGACTACGACCTCGGTAGTTGCCATCATCATAGATACGGCGGATTGAAGATATGCGATTGTTCAGGCGGTACCGGCCCAGGTCATGAACATCGCCAGACACTACGACGCAGTAGCCATAGAACCCGCCATCTTCACAGATCTCCCAGGTGCCACTGTGGACACGGATGGATGACGTACGATCATTGAAGTCATAGTGGCTTAGCCGATTAACATCGTGAGAGACATTTATCCGGCGGCCCCCATAGCCATGTCCTTCATAGAGTGTGATCTCACCATAGCCACCATCATCGTAGTGGCCGCCGCCATAGCCTCTGTCACGATTGTCATAGCCATAACCGTATTCCCGACCACAATGGCTGTTACCCCAGTTCCAGCCACACCAGTTCGCATGATCAAAATAGATGTGGATGAAGTGATGGTCATGCCGCGGGTAATGGTGGCGGCTGCGATTATAACCGCAGTGGCTGTGGCGCGAATTGCTGCGGCACCAACCGCCATGGTCATGACCGCGGTGATTGGCGTGGTCGTGCCCCCGGTCCCGGCGGTCGCCTCTATGTCCGTCATGTCGTCCATCGTGGCGCCCACAATGATTATGGCGAGAGTTACGTCCGCACCAGGTGCTGTGGTCGTTGCCACGATGTTCGGAATGGTCATGGCCTCGGTCGCCGCGGCGTCCGTCATGGCGACCATCACGGTGATCGCCGCGATCTGCGCGGTCGTGACGACCATCCCTACGATCTCCACGATCATGACGCCCGTCCCGGTCGCCTCTGTGGCCAACAGGCTCTACGCGGTCAACCCGGTCATGACGATCACCTCGGCTGGCACGATCACCGCGGTTCCCATCATGACGGTCTCCGCGATTACCGCGGTCATGACGATCACCTCGACTGGCACCTCGGCTGGCACGATCACCGCGATCACCGCGACCCGCACGGTCGCCACGATCATTGCGGTCGCCTCGATCGCCTCGATTATGCTGATCGCCACGGTTTCCTTCATGACGGTCGCCGCGTTCTCGATTGCCTCGACCGCCCCGGTCACCATGCTCGCGATTGCCGCGGTCATTGCCGCTACGATTGTTTCCTTCGTTCCGGTTTTCACGGCGGGCTTCGCGATTTTCCTGATGATTTTCCTGACGGTTCTCGTGTCGTGCTTCTCGGTTATTCTCGCGGTTTCCCTCGCGGGCCTCGCGACGTTCTTCGCGTCTGGCCTCGCGGCGTTCAGAACGGTTAATCTGGATTAGATTGGAATCGCTTGTTGGCGCCGATTGAAACTGGCTGGGCATGGGAATCGGTGCGGCCGCAACGGTGCTCGTGGCCATCATGGTCAGGACAAACAACCCCGCGGCTGCAACCATGGTCATGTGGCTCATGGTTTGACCCGAATTGGTTATGATGCGTGAATGCATTTTAATCTCCTAGACCGCTCGCAAAGCCCCCTTCGCTACACGGTTCACTGCTGCACATTCCGCGCTGATCCCGCCTACTATCCAGCGCCACTAGCCTCATCATGCTCTTTTGAAACTGAATGCCGGATGAATAGTGTTAACGAGAGATTGAGTATGATAATCAGTAGAAACTGGTGCTTTTTCTTGACGCGTGACACGGATGGCGGGTGGTGCTATGCGGTTCATTCATTTGTTGGGTGGTGGAAGTTTAGACAATGCCAAAACGCGAATCGGCACGAGAAGCGCTGATCAATGCTGCGGAGCATCTTTTTGGAACCATGGGATTTGATGCGGTCAGCACCCGTCAGATTCTCGACCATGCCGGGCAGAAGAATCAATCCGCACTTCAATATCATTTTGGCGGCAGAGACGGCTTGATCTGGGCTGTGATGGAGGCCCGGCTCTCCGTTGTCGAAGTGGCCCGCGAGAAGATCCTGGCAAAATTACCGCCTTCGGGTGAAGAGACTGCGGAACAACTTGCGGATGTTATTGTTCGCCCCTTGGCAGAGTTTGTTCATGGGGATGAGCGGGGGGCCGCCTTTGTGCGGTTCAATATCCAATCGATCCACAGACCGGATTTTGACTTGTTGGAAGTCGTTGGCCGGGGCAACCTGACGGCCCTCAATGAGTTGTGGGAACGACTGGACAATCACATGGAGCATGTACCGCTACCTGCAAGGCAGTTTCGAAAGATTGCGATCCTCAATAATGCAGTAGGATCTGTTGCCGTTTGGAATGCCACGGGCATGGAGCATGTTGATCTGGAAGATCTTATTCGAACAGCGAGCGCAGCCACCACGGCTATTATGCGCGCTCAATAGCCCAATACAGGAGCGCCGAGCATGTCGAGTATTATTCCGACCGAAGAGCAGTTCAATCGCTTCATGGCGCATGAACCGGATGGTCCTATCATCATGCTGAACCTCCTGCGCTTTCACGAGGTAGCGGCCTACGAAAAAAATTCAGACGAGCCGGAGCGTTCCGGGCAAGACGCCTATGCAGTCTACTCCATAACAGCGCAGAAAAAAGTGGAGAGCGTTGGTGGTACCATCGAAGTTGCGACGCCAGCCTTTGGTACCATGATCGGCCCAGATGACGAAGAATGGGATGTGATGGCGCTGGTGAGATACCCAAATCGCAAAGCATTTATGACCATGACTTTAGACCCTGAGTATTTGGCAGCAGTTCATCACCGGACAGCAGCCTTGGCGGATAGTCGATTGATCCCGCTTAATCCTTGGAAGTAAAATCGGGAATTCACCTGGGTGAACCCAATATTTCAGCAACCCAGTGTTAATGGATTTCATTAGACCTTTGAGTTGAAGGGACTATAGTGAAGCACTAATTTTTGAATCGCAGGGGAGGGGTTGCCGTGCCGTCATTTCTCAAAGGGTTTCTTGGCGTCGTTGTGTTAATGGCTGTTGCTTTAGGCGGCTACCTCTATGGATATCATCAGAACTGGTACGGCAGGCTTATGGGACCTGGCACCATTGAGGGGGCCCGCTTACCCGAAGCTTCCGTCATCGCTCGGCGAGACCGCCAAACAGCAGCTGCGGATCAATTGGGCTTTGAGCCTGACACGCAAATCCTGTTCGGCGACCTTCACGTTCATACGACGTACTCAACAGACGCCTTTCTTTGGTCTCTGCCCATGCTTGGTGGGACTGGCGCGCGGCCTATTGGCGAGGCGTGCGATTTTGCGCGCTATTGCTCGAACCTGGATTTTTGGTCAAGCACCGATCACGCCGAAGGCCTGAGCCCGCGCATGTGGCGAGAAATTCGCGATAGCGTCAATCAGTGCCAGGCGATTTCTGGAGACACAGATAATCCGGATCTGGTGTCCTTTATCGGATACGAGTGGACGCAAGTTGGCCAAACCGCCGCCGATCACTTCGGGCATAAGAACGTTATCTTCCGCGACCTGGAAGATGAAAACGTTTCGGCCCGGCCAATTGCCTCCGCCGGGGTAACAACAACTGTGCTGCGCACCAGTATGGCGGGCTGGCCTGCAACCATGCCCTTGCGGGAAGGGGCAGATAGTCGACCCTATTTTGATTTCAATGCCTTTCTGGCGGAGAATCGCGCGGTTCCTTTTTGTGATGCCGATACACCATCCGATGAACTGCCTCTGGATTGTTTTGAATCTGCGGCAACGCCAGGAGATTTGGTGGCACGGTTTGAATCTCAAGGCCTTGAGCCGCTGATCATTCCCCATGGCACCAGCTGGGGTTTTTACACCCCGCCCGGAACCTCACTGGATAAACAGCTTGTGCCCGAAATGCGGCCCGAAGCGTTTTCTCTCATCGAGATTTATTCCGGGCACGGAAATTCAGAGGAATACCGGTCCTGGCGCCCAGTACTTGAGCAGCATCGTGAGGGGGTGGTTATTGCGAGTTGCCCGGAGCCTCGCGAGAACTACATGCCAAGTTGCTGGTATGCGGGCGACATTATCTATGATCGTTGCATGAATACGGAAATGGGCGAGGATGTCTGCCGTGCCGCGGCAACCCAAGCCCGTCAGAACTACGCAGACATGGGTGTGGCGGGTCACTTGGCAATTGTTGGGGAGACGACCGAAGACTGGCTGAACGCAGGCCAATGTCTGGATTGTTTCCAGCCACCGCTCAATCACCGCCCT
>JAJFIL010000220.1 GCA_021774965.1 Alphaproteobacteria bacterium | reverse complement strand
CCATGTCATCCGCAAACAAGCTCATGGCAATGAACTGAGCCGCGGAAGAGACCAGAGATATCTCATCAACCGACCAATTATGCATTCGGCCCATGGTTTCGCAGGAGATAACACCTCGTGCTCCCTTTGGAGAGTGAATGGGGGCGTCCAGTACGGAATAGATATCCTGAGGCTCAAGATAGGATTCAAGGAACTCAGACATCCGCCGGTCGTCCTGAGCATCCGAAGCATCAAGGATCATATTGGCATCAAGCGCACGGAAATAGTCGGGGTAGTCGCGTACCATTCGTTTGTCCGGCGTGGAGATTTCTGTGTCCTTTACTGCGAAGAACTCTTCTCGCACCAAAAAATCACGCCCCTCTGAGAAAAGCCAAACGCTTACGCGGTCCGCATTCAAAGAAAGGCAGAGTTGTTGTGCCACAAATGCAATCAGCTCTTTGGAGGAGCGTTCCTCCTTGGAATAGGACTCGAAAATCCCCTTCAGAGCGGATGTGAATTCCTGAGGCTTTCGCAGCGAAACCGCCAGCAATCTTTCGGAGGCATGTCTTGCTGCGACTTCTGCTTCCAACCGTTTTTTGTTTTCCTCGAGCTTCTTGCGATGCTCTTGCGATTCCGCCTCATTCTCCAGAGAACTGAAGATCAATATCGATGACCTCCGGGCAAAGGAGATGATGAACAACGAGTAGATGCCCATAATGGCGCACATAGCATAGTCAACAGGCGTGCCGCCCTTGAGATAGAATACCATCAACAACCCAATGACCGGACCGTTGAAGGCAAGAAATAGTGGAGGGTGCGTGGCATAGGAAAGTATCGCACCTACGGTCATGCCTGCCAGAACGAAGATCACGAACAATTCGATTGATGCCGGAGCATCAGGATTAAGCAGGAAGGGAGATACGCCCCACACCGCGCCACTGGCCGCGGTCAGGGCCACAAGGGCCGTTAGCTGAAACCGGTCAAGCTCGCATTGCGGCGTCTTGATGCAAACGCTGAACATTGTGCGCGCCATCAGCGAGACCAGCAGTGCTCCATACCAAATGGCAAGGACGCGGCCCTCTGCATGCCCAATCATCAATCCGCCGAGAATCGAACCAATCACGGTGCTGGATCCCAACAAAATAACGAGATTCTTCAGGAGTATCCGACCCCGCGTAGCATCGAAACTCGGCTGCGTGGGCTCGCCCGAAGACTGCCCCTTCTTTGTCGCGCTATCTCGCATATTGCCCAACCGACTACCCGAAACTGATCATATGTCGGCAATGATAGAGAAAATGAGTGTGGGCTTCGTAAACAGACCTAAATACGTGTGCTTGCGATGGCGTGAGTGGTCGCAGTTGTTGGCGGGTTAGACGATGGCGGACGGGGTGGGATTCGAACCCACGAGACGCTTCCACGCCTGCTGGTTTTCAAGACCAGTGCCTTCAACCACTCGGCCACCCGTCCGGCGGCTGAGGGGTACCAATGCTAAGGCATGCCGTCAATCGCAGAAGGGCTGTTATTGGCCACCAGCGCCAATATTTGTTTCACTAGGGCCGATGGATCTTCTATGCCGCCGTGGCGGAACAGCATTTCGGCCTTGGCAATCAAGGCCTCTTGAGCAAGAGGAGCCTCAGGGTCACCCAAGGCATCGGTGCGGGTCTCAGCAAGCACTTGGCTGCCCTGGAAGGTAACCATGACCGATGAGCCCCAATGAGTAGGGTAGGCAGTTTCAAACGGCTGGCTTCGGTCCAAATGGACCATGGATCTGAGGGCCGCAAGGTTGGCGCGCGCGTCCGGGCCGAAACTATCGAAACTCAACACCGGTTCAGCCAAAGCAGCGGCAACACAATGCTGAAGAGAGAACTTGGCGGCGTATTCTGTATCCGGCGTGGGCATGTCACAAAGGTCCAAGGCTGCTTGGTAAGTCTTTATTTCCACAGCGAAAATATCATTCAGGGGCAATCGTGCATCAAGCATTTGGGCGCGCAAGGCCTGCGCGGCATTAATGGCGGGATGAGTGTGCCGACACGAAGGCCAGGGCTTGATGGAGGTCTCGCGAAGTTGCCAACCAGCCCCGGGATTGGCGAGCACCGCGCCGGGATCAGCACCAAGACCGCCATCAGCATCAGAGCAGGTGGCCGCAAAGAAGCCGCGCCGGCCCTCAAGTATCTCCGGAGGCCCGGTAAACCCATGAGCCGCCAGCTCTGCCGCCACAAGGCCAGCCTCCGCACCACGGCCCGCGTGGAGGTGTTTGCTCATGGCACCGGTTTGGAGAAACTGCCACAGGCCAGCACTTTGGGTGCCTGCATTGCCGAAGGCATCTACCATCTGCTCATCGGTTAGCCCCAGAAGGGAGCCCGCCGCAGCAGCCGATCCAAAGGGCCCACAAGTGGCAGTATTGTGCCATATTTTATAGTGCTGAGACCCCACCGCCATGCCAATACGGGTGCAGGCCTCAAAGCCCCAAAGCACGGATTTGAGTAAATCATGCCCGGAAGCGCCTCTCTGCCGAGCCAGCTCCCATGCTGCGGGCACCACCACGCATCCAGGATGAACCACTGAGGCCTTATGAAGGTCATCAACTTCCAGAATGTGGGTCAAAGCCCCCCTCAAAAAGGCCCGGCGCGGGGTGTCCAGCTCGCCATTTGTGTCTGCCCATTTGAGCAATATGGCCCCCTGAGGGCTGACACGCCCTGCCACTCCATTGGCCAGTGCATCCAGGGTGAACAGGGCTGCGGCCTCATAATCGGCTTGAGATATGGGTTTTTCGGCCAAATGCCGGGCCAGACCTTGCGTCAGAGAAGGGGTCAACACAGTCATAATGGTTTTGGCCTAATTTGGTGGAGAGCTTTGGCGTATGGCGAGTTTTGTGCCAGTATCCTGACACGAATTCGCCCCGTCATGGCAAGCCATGAAGGCAGACGGGGAGTTTGTGCGTATGTATAGGGCAGAGAATATGGGCGTATCGTACGGGAAGTTTCCGCGTCATCTGGGACTTGTTGTCTGCATGGCAGCAGCCCTTGTGCTGAGCGCCTGTGGCGGCACATCGCCCGCGCGCCATGGCACCTATACCGGCGGCACCTACAAGGTTGGCACGCCCTATCAAGTGGCAGGACAATGGTATTATCCGGCTGAAGACTGGGGCTATAACCAGACCGGCCTTGCCTCCTGGTACGGCGCTGATTTTGACGGCAACCCCACAGCCAATGGGGAGGTCTATGACATGGATCTCTTCACCGCAGCTCACAAGACTTTGCCCATGCCGATCCATGCGCGGGTGACCAACCTGGAGAATGGCGAATCCATTGTCGTGCGCATCAATGACCGCGGACCCTTTGTCCAGGGCCGGATCATCGATCTCAGCCGCGCTGCCGCTCAGGAGCTGGGTTTTCTCAATCAAGGCACCGCACGGGTGCGGGTTCAGTCCCTGGGCCGCGCCCCACTGAACACATCTACCGCAGAGGCCCGTGACGTCATGGAAGGGCGCACCACACGGGTAGCTTCCGCCGCGCCGTCCTCAAGCGTAACCGCAGCCGCCATTGCCCCGCCGGGCAGCACAGGCGGGCGGGTGACAGCCACGCGCCATCGTAATGTGAACGGTGCCAGCTCGGCCCCTCGCAATCGCGCGGTGGCGGAGCCAACTGATATCTATGTACAGGCGGGCTCCTTCCGTCAGGAACAAAACGCCCAGCGGGTGCTGAACAGTCTTGCTGCCGGCGGCAGCGGCAGGGACGCGCGCATCATGCCGACCTGGGTAGATGGGCAGCGTTTTTTCCGGGTACGCATGGGGCCTTTTAATCAGGTCAGCGATGCTGATGCTGCTTTGGCGCGGGTGGTCAGCCTTGGCCATCATGGCGCCCGAATTGTGGTCGACTAATTCCCCGTCTTTTCCCCGTTTATTCAGGATTTGAGGCGGCAGGACCGCTGGAC
This sequence comes from Alphaproteobacteria bacterium, assembly GCA_021774965.1. Lineage (GTDB taxonomy): Bacteria > Pseudomonadota > Alphaproteobacteria > JAJFIK01 > JAJFIK01 > JAJFIK01. Next base: position 11,443 of record JAJFIL010000220.1, on the reverse strand, counting down.
GCCATGCACTGTTGCGGGTATCCCTAAAGCCCTGATCTTGCGTTGATTCATCTGGCCCCAGAGCCTTGCGAGGACCCCCAGTGGTAAAACTGACTGTAAACTTGCTGAACAAACTTTGCCTTCAATTTGCATTTTTGTTGCTTTTTGTTGCCGCCCCCGTGGCCCTGGCCCAGGAAATCGAGACCCCGGCTGACTACGCCGTCATGATGGACGCCGAAACGGGGATAATTCTTTTTCAAAAAGATGCCGACCGCCTCATGGCGCCGGCCTCCATGTCCAAGCTCATGACGCTGGAGATCCTGTTCTCGCGCCTTGAGGAAGGCTCCATCACCATGGATCAGGAATTCCACATCTCCACCGATGCCTGGCGCCGGGGCGGGGCCCCTTCGGAAAGCTCCACCATGTTTGCCGAATGGAATTCCTGGATCTCTGTTGAGAATTTAATCCGTGGGGTGACGATTGTCTCCGGCAACGATGCCTGCATCGCCATTGCCGAGGCGCTGGCCGGGTCCGAAGCCGATTTTGCCACCATGATGACCGCGCGCGCGCGGGAACTTGGCATGGAACAATCCACCTTTGCCAATTCCACCGGCTGGCCTGACCCCAATCAAATGATGACTATGCGGGAGCTGGCCATGCTGGCCCGCCATCTGGTGGAGACCTACCCGCAATATCTGCATTATTTTGCCGAAGAAGAATTTACCTGGAACGGCCATACCCAGCCTAATCGCAATCCCTTGTTGTTCCGCTTTCCCGGTGCCGATGGCCTGAAGACCGGCCATACCGAAGCCAGCGGCTATGGCCTGGTGGGCACGGCGGAACGGGACGGGCGGCGCCTGATCCTGGTGGTCAATGGATTGAACTCAAACCGTCAGCGTTCGGAAGAAAGCGCGCGGCTTATGACACTCGGCTTTAACGCCTTTCGCGGCTACGACCTTTTCGCAGCAGGCGATCTGGTGGGGGACGCCGAGGTCTGGCAGGGGCGGGATCATGCGGTGCCTCTGACCGTGCGCGAAGACGTGGCCGTCATCCTCAGGCGAGAAGCGCGGCGCAATCTGCGGGTGACTGTGAATTACGAAGGCCCCATTCAGGCACCCATCATCACGGGCAGCCAGATTGCCCAGCTTCGCGTAGAAGCACCGGGTATGGAGCCTCTGGAATTTCCGCTTTATGCGGCAATCTCCGTGCCCAAGGCGGGTATCTTTGGTCAGATGCTGGCAGCACTCAACCATCTGGTCTTTGACAGCGCCGAAGAGGCTGCACCCGCAGGAGCAGGCGAAAGCACAAGCGAGACCGATATTACTCCGGATGCGGAGTAACGCTGGTGAATGCTTCCGCATCTTCATACGGACGTTTCATTACCTTCGAAGGGGGCGAGGGCGCGGGCAAGTCGACGCAAATCACAAACCTGGCCTCAAAGCTCTCGGCAGCAGGTATCAAGTGCATCTCCACAAGAGAGCCCGGCGGAGCACCAGGGGCCGAAGATATTCGCAATCTGCTGGTCACTGGGGAAACAGGCCGCTGGACCAGCTTGACCGAGGCCTTGCTCTTTGCCGCAGCCCGGGATGATCACTTAAACCGCACCATCAGACCAGCTCTGGAAGCTGGCACCTGGGTTTTGTGCGATCGGTTTTCCGATTCAACTCGCGCCTATCAGGGCGCGGCGGAAGGCCTCTCGCCGGAAGCCATCGAAACTTTGGACAAGCTGGTGGTGGGACCGACCCAACCGGACCTGACGCTTGTTATGGACTTGCCGGTGGAAGAGGGCCTTGCCCGCGCCACCTCAGGGGAGGCTGGGGATGAAAACCGCTTTGAGCGCATGGGCACCGCCTTTCACGAACGCCTGCGCGCGGCGTTTCTTTCCATTGCCGCGAATGAGCCCGAACGCTGCGCCGTGATCGATGGGAGCCAAAGCAAGGCGGACGTGACTGAGGCGATATGGAAAGCAGTTGCCACGAAGTTCAGTGACCTTGCGGAGGCGGGGTGATGGGTACTTACAGTCTTTCTCTCCCGTCATTCCGGGGCTTCGCATCGCGAAGAACCCGGAATCTCTGGATCTCTAGTTGCGGCGCGAGGTTCCGGGTTCAATCACTTCGTGACCGCCCCGGAATGACCAGAGTGTGGAGCGCAAACTCGCCTGCGGCGCCCCCCCCCATTCATTCCGGTTTTTTGGCCTTCTCCCTCAAGGGGGCCAAAGTGCAAGGAAGGGGCGCTAGATACTGGCTCCTTGAATCACCTCCGCCTATGCCAAGAAAAGTAGACGATGGGGAGGTCGGCAAGCGTAGTGCGCCGGGTGGGGGTGGTATGAATGCCCTCCGTATACTGGAGGAGTTAGTTTAATGGCGCGCGGCGACGTAGAACCCAATCCCGATGCGACCCGCCTCGCTGACTTCGCCCATCCACGTGAGACGTTTGAGCTCCATGGCCATCGCGATGCCGAGGCCGCCGTGCTGGACGCCTGGAGCCATGGCAAGATGCATCATGCTTGGCTCATCACGGGACCCAAAGGCATTGGCAAGGCGACTCTGGCCTATCGCATGGCGCGGTTTCTTCTTACCTTTCCAGAATTTGAACCCGACCACGAAGACCTGTCTGTCAGTGAAGAGAACTCCGTTGCCCGCATGGTGACCGCGCTCTCGCACCCGGACCTGTTCGTGTTGCGCCGGCCTTATGATGAGAAGACCAAGAAACACAAAGCCAATATCCCGGTGGACGAGGTGCGCAAGGTGGGCGGGTTTTTCTCCACCCATGCGTCCATGGGGGGCTGGCGCGTTGTCATTGTCGATAGCGCGGATGAGCTAAACCCTTCCGCTGCAAACGCGCTGCTTAAAATGTTGGAAGAGCCCCCGGCCAAGACAATCCTGCTGCTGGTCTCTCATTCACCGGGAAGATTACTGCCCACCATCCGTTCGCGCTGCCGCAAGCTCACCCTTAATCCTCTGGGGGCGGAGGATATTGCCGCCGTGCTGGCTGCCAATGATCAACAAGTCTCAGCAAAGGATGCCGCCGCGGTGGCTCTTTTGGCGGAAGGCAGTGCAGGAGAAGCTCTTTCTCTTGCTGCGGGCGGCGGGCTGGAGCTTTATGGACGCATCGAGGGCGTGCTGGGCAGTTTGCCCAACCCGGATGTTCAGACATTGCACGCGCTTGCCGATACGGTGGCAAAACGCGGGGCGGATGATACCTGGCGCGCGGCGCAAGATATGGTTATCCGTTGGTGTGGCCGCGTGGCCCGCACTCTTGCCACGGGCGAGACCGCGCCGGACATCATCGTGGGCGAGGGCACCCGCGTGCTGGCGCTTAGCGCGGGCGGCTCACCTGCAGCCTGGGCTGAAGCCTGGGCGCAACTGGCACAGGACTTTGCCAAGGCCGATGGGCTGAACATGGATCGCAAGCATGCCTTTTTAGATGCAGTGTTTCGCCTGCAGGCGCTTGCGCGCGTCAAGGCGGCATGATGGTGAAAGCCCACAAGAACATAACCCGCAACACCCCGTCATTCCGGGGCTTCGCATCGCGAAGAACCCGGAATCTCTGGATCTCACATTATTGCTCGAGATTCCGGGTTCGATCACAAAATGATCGCCCCGGAATGACGAGGATCTTTCCTGAGAAAATAGGCGACGAGGCACCATGCTCGTAGATAGCCACTGCCATCTGGACTTTGACGATCTCTCCGGTGATCTCGATGCTGTGCTGGCGCGCGCCGCTGCTGCAGAGGTCGTCACCATGGTCACCATCTGCACAAAGATCACAGAATTCGACCGTGTGCGGATCATTGCCGAGGCGCACGATCATATTTTCTGTTCCGTGGGCATTCATCCCCACAACGCCGAAAGCGAACCAGTCACGTCCGCCGCTGAGTTGATCAAGCTGGCAGAGCACCCAAAGGTCATCGGCATCGGCGAGACGGGCCTGGATTATTACTATGATTTTGCCCCCCGCGAGGCACAACGCAACGCCTTCATCGAGCACATCACGGCCGCGCGGGAAACCGGCCTGCCGCTGATCATCCATTCTCGTGATGCGGATGATGACATGGCGGAGATCCTGACCGACGAGATGGGGAAGGGTGCCTTCCCGGCCTTGATGCATTGTTTCTCTTCGTCACCGGCATTGGGGCGCACGGCGATCGAGCTGGGGCTTACGATCTCTCTTTCCGGCATCATCACCTTCAAGAACGCCGAGGAAGTGCGCGAGCTGGCCGCCGAAGTGCCGCTGGATAAATTGCTGGTGGAAACCGACGCGCCATATCTCGCGCCCATCCCGCACCGAGGCAAAACCAACGAGCCCGCGTTCGTGGCGCACACTTGTGCCAAGCTTGCTGAGCTGCACGGGATCGGCGCGCAAGAGATGGCTGCTCAGACTACGGATAATTTCTTCAAGCTGTTTACGAAGGCGAGCCGCCCATGACCCTCACCGTCACCATATTAGGCTGTGGCTCTTCGGGAGGGGTGCCGCGTATTGGCAATCACTGGGGGGCGTGCGATCCCACCAACCCCAAGAACCGCCGCATGCGTTGTTCCATCCTTGTTGAGAGAGGGACAGGCGATGCCAAAACCTCCGTGCTCATCGACACATCTCCGGATATGGCAGCGCAGCTGAATGCTGCGAATGCGGGCCGTCTGGATGCGGTGCTCTATACTCATGAGCACGCCGATCAGACCCACGGCATTGATGACTTGCGCATGGTGGCGATCAATATGCGTAAACGGGTGCCGGTCTGGGGGGACGCCCTGACCATGCAGTTGCTCCAATCGCGCTTTGATTATTGTTTTGTGACGCCTGAGGGCTCGGGCTATCCGCCCATCCTTGAGCCTCACATCTTTGACGAAAAACTCAGCCCCCTGACGATTGATGGCCCGGGCGGTGCAATCACTTTCCAGCCGTTCTGGCAGGAGCACGGCAATATCAAGTCCCTGGGTTTCAGGTTTGGCACCATGGCCTATTCCTCCGACCTTCATGATGTGCCAGAGGAGACCTGGCCTCGCCTTGAAGGCATTGAGACCTGGATCGTGGATGCCCTTCGCTATACCCCGCATCCCACCCACGCCAATGTGGAGACCGCGCTGAAATGGCTCGCGCGCAGCACCGCCACCCGCGGCGTGCTCACAAACCTGCATGTGGATCTGGACTATGAGACCCTGGCCGCTGAGCTGCCCGACGGCGTTGAGCCTGCCTATGACGGCATGAAAGTGCTGGAGCAAGAAGAGGGGTAGGTCATGAAAATATTTCGAGCAGTCAAACGCGACGACTATTTTGTAAAGCGCACCATCGCTTATGGGGTCGGCGTATTTGTAGCTTCGATTGCATACGCATTCATTGTCGAAGAAGGCCTGATGCAGCTCGGGGTCGGAGAATACGCCCGCAGTACCAACAACTACGGCTACTATGCCGTACTCCGCGTCTTCAACGATGGGTTTTTCATATTCCTCGGCGGCATCATTCCCGCCATCCTCCATACCGAATACTACGGTCGGATCAGAACTCTCAAAGATGTCGCCTGGCTCACCTTGGCCGCTGTTGTCATAGCCTTCTTGCTGGGACATTTGGCTTTTCTGTTCCTGCTTGATGACGCGAGCCTCATGCCTCTTTTTCGCAATTCCCTGGCCTTTGGCTGGGTTTTCGGTGGCCTCATCTTTGGCTACCTGCGGGTAATGTTCTTTGACCATTGGCATTACGATTAGCCGCACTGCGATTAGTGGCATTGAGATTGAAGTCATCCGGTGCCACCCGCGCACGCCCGTAAATCCCACCGATATTTACCAAACCCGCAGAACTTTGTGTGGTCTGGCGCACAACTGTGGAATGATTCCAGGGCACGCTGGCCGTCGTGGTCATGAACTCTGGCGAGTTGCGGGTTTTGTGGGATAGCCCGCCTTCTACCCGCCATCTGGTCAACGCGCTGCATTGAGACGTTGAGCTTTGGGGGCTCGCGTCTCAAGTGTTTGGGGGACACGCTTATGAACATTGCGCGATGGCTCATCGCCTATGGTATTTGCGCCGTAATTGGGGGCGCAGCACTGGCGTCTACCAGCCAGTTCATCGCCCTTGGCTGTGTTGCGGAAGAGGCTTGCGTCAATGGTTTTTCCTTCGCCAGCGCCACCGCAAATTTTGATACAATCAACGCCTTGCAAGGCACATTACTGATGACCCCAGTGATGGCGCTTTTTGGATTTGTTCCTGCACTGATTATCTTTGGCCTTCCCGAAGCGCTCGGCATTCGGCCCAATGGCATGCGCAATGCCATTATCTCGGCCCTTTTTGTGGGCGTGCCATTTTTATATGTCTTCTGGAACATGGAAGGCAGCAGCCTGAACGCATTGCTGACGGATCATTTTTTCCTGCCGGTCACCGTAGGTGCCATGCTGGGCGGGCTGACCCTTGGGCTTCTGCGTCAGGGACCCCTTTGCTACCGCAAGCCTCATTAGGGCTCCGAACACAGGGCTGAATAGCCCTCGCACATCTATTTCTGATCAAATGTGATATTGTACTCGCCGAATCATTATTCGAGGCACAAGACTCCCGTAAACATATAATGCTGGGGTGAGCATCTTCGGCGAAGGCGTATTTGGGAGAAAATAATGCTGGCAAAATTGCGAGGCCTGCACACTTGGCGTGTTTTAACATCGCCCAATGCCGGTGGTGAATCAAAACTGTCTTATATTCAGTATCTGCGCGCGGTAGCCGCGTTCGCTATTGTGCTTGCCCATATTGTTCATGAGTTTCCAAAATTTAATGGCGGCATGCCTGAGTTTCTGAATTTCTTCGCCTCAGATCTGATTTTCTATGAAGGGGGGGTCGATCTCTTTTTCGTAATCTCCGGCTTTATCATGATGCACATGGCGGAGAAATATTTCAGTATTCCCTCTGCACCAAAGGCCTTCATGGTTCGACGCATTATCCGAATTGTTCCGGCCTATTGGTTTTTTACGATTTTGTTTTTGGTCCCGGCGCTGTTCTTTCCCCACGTTCTGGATCGCGCATCGTTTGAGCCGGGAAACTTTGTAGCTTCCTTTTTCTTTGTTCCTTATCACTCGGAATTTTTTGGCGTGAAACCGTTCATGCCTGCAGGTTGGACCCTCAACTATGAGATGATGTTCTACATTATCTTTGCTTTAAGTCTGTTTCTCAATCGCGCAGCAGGTCTGATATTCATTGTGGGAACCATTTGTGGGCTCTTTCTTATAACCCCGTTCCTGCCGCAAGATTGGGCAATTACGCAATTTCTGGCTTATCCTGTATTGTTCGAATTCCTGTTCGGTATTGGCGCTTATTTTGCGATCAAGAAAAACCACCGGTGGGCCTTTATCATATCCATGGCGGCGGCAGCTTTTCTCTATGACCATTATGTCGGTGGGCGAGTTACCATCGGTTTCGGAGCCGCCGCCGTTTTGGTTCTGTGTCAGATGTTTATACCCGATAGTAGTCAGCCCAAGCCCTGGCCTACGCGACTATTCTTTATGGTAGGGGAGGCATCATACATTCTCTACCTCAGCAATCTGTTTGTTATTGAGACGATATCGCTACTGCTGCGCAGTGCCTTCGGAATATCACATATAACGACGCACCTTTTCATTTTGGGTGGCGCGCTGGGGAGCATCTGTTTTGCTCTTCTGTTCCACTATGAAATTGATGATCGTGTGCAACGCTGGCTCCGGACAAAGACACAGCCGCAAACATCGCTGGCCGCAGCATAGCGCAAGACAGACCAATTATTGACCATCGGTAGACAGTGTTCTTCGTGGCCCCTGCACCCCAGCGTTCCGAAAGGAATGGTATGGTCTCTGGCCTTATTCTCACTCCTCAGGGCTCATAGGCTAAAAATTGGCCCCGCCCCAGACTACTGAGCCTTTATGACCGATCGAGCAGATTTGACCTTCCCCGGATTTACCGATTTCACCGCGCGCTGGTTTGCAGCCTTCGCCCTTGCGGTGGTGGCGGCCACCCTTGTGCTGCTGGCCATCACGGTCGCTCAGACGGCCTTGGGTCTCTCAATAGAAGGGGCGGATGCGCAAGAGCTGATCCAGTTTTCTCACAACTGGACAGCGCTGTTTTGGTATGGGGTGTTTCTGCTGCCCCTGGTGGCAGGGTTTGCGGCCCCGTTTGCCCTGGGTTTTTCCTTTTTGCCGGAGCTATACGGCATCAAGGTACGGCGCTGGCTTTATATGGGCTTTGGCGCTGCGGCGGGAATTTTGCTGGTGATCTTCGTCGGCGAGGCAAGCTGGCGCGGTAATCCGGCACTGGAATTCCCAGCCGCCGGAGCCCTCGGCGGCCTGGTGCTCGGCATCTTGCGGGCAGTCAGCAGGTGAGGGGGCCTACTCCACCAATGAGGTGCTGATGGCCCCGGCCATCGTTGTATTGGAGTTTGCGCAAGTCATCTGAACATCCACCGAGCCGGTAAATGTGACAGCACCTGCGATGATCACGAAACAGCCGCCGGTGGGGTCTGCGCTGCCGCTCATTTCCACTTCCACGCCGGGGGCATAGATCGCACCATCCAGCAAGGGATCAGAACTGCCATTGATAATCCAGCGGTCTGCATTACTGGCAGCCACATCAGCCCCATCAGGATCCCGCATGAACAGCACGTCCTTATAGGTGCCCGCCAGCGCCCCGGTCAGGCGAATATCCGAGCCGCCATTGGCCTGCAGGCTGCCCGGATTGGACGGATCCGAGCTGTTGGTGAAGAAAATGGTGACATCGTCACCATAGACCTTGGCTTGACCATTGATGATCATGTCTCCGCCGTCCATGAAGTATTCGCCGGGGTTCATCGTCGTGGTGCTTTGGGCGTTGAAACGCAGATTACCGCAGTAGACACCGGGATTGATGGTGTTTTGTTGCTGACCGTTGAAACTACGGTTGTTGTAGTCACAGCCGCCATGGGCAGGCACCACCAGATCGGCAAAAGGGTTGGCCACTGGGTTCGCATAAGGCGACATGCTTCCTGTGATGCTGCCATTGTTAGTGATACCGCCCACGGCGCGCACGCCGGTAACCTGGGCATTGGCCGAACCTTGCCCCCTGACCGCGTTGGCATTGCTGGAATTAGCCCCCACACCGCAATCAAGCTGCACATCAGATGAGCCTGAGAAGAGAAGCGCATTGGTAAGAGTAGGGTGCAGGGCCAGAACACAGACATCTGCCTCCGCATCAGACAAGGCTACGGCGCGGGCCTGAGCCTGAGGCGCGCCGCCCAGGAAGGCCCCGGCAAAGAAAATAGGCACGTTCTGCGCGGTGACAATTTCCACAGCATTGGGGTTGCCCGCATAAGGCCCGGTGGTCGGCGGGCTGTTGACCTGAAGAATAGTCAGATCGGCCAGATCCACTCCATTTCCCACAATTGCAGTCTGAGCCACAGTGGCGACGGTCTCACCGTTGTATCCCACGGCCTGTTGCAGCGCCTGATCGGCAGCAGCGGCCATGGCGGCCATATCGGCGGCCGTCTGAAGTTTGCGGTCGGTCTGATACCAGGTGGCAGAATCGATGCCAAAGGCGAGGGAGCCCGTCAGAACCACAGTCAGAAAAGAGAACATGATCGCCGTTGCGCCATCTGTCTCGCGCAATGTCTTGCGCGCTAGCGCCTTAAGACCAAGCCAGGCGTCGCGCGTCCTGTGATGTAAATTCACGATTTTCATAACCCGATATCCTCAAATACCAACCAAGCGACAGCCCCAATCACCATTGGTCACAATATTATTGGCAAGGATTTTACGCCTCCAGGATCAAGGAACCCTGAAGAAATAGGGTGAATTTTGATCTCATTTTGGGGCAAATGCGAGTGAAGTTGAGGCTAAACTCAGAGCAAAAAATACCCCAAATTCCATAGAGTTAGGCTCGGCTTCTAATGTGCCGTCGGCGAGACGCATAAGGGGAGGGCGCCCTCCTCTGTGAGCCTTGGGCTTTGTGGCCAAGCCGCTGCAATGATGCCCGAAATTTGCCTCAGCCACCCCACAAATCAGCCACGCCGACGCGGCATCAAGGCCGCCGATCACCTTGATCGTTTTCAAGAAATCCAAGGCGAGGTTTTGGGGCATGCGCGTTCTTCAGGAAATCCTTTTATGGCTGATAGCCTATGCTGTGGCGGCTTTCGCGGCAGCCGTTGTTTTGATTGTTAGCATTTTCGGAATTGAGCTCATTGACAACGCTTCACACGGCAGAGCGCTGGTTGGCGATCTGCCGCCGCCAGTCTGGTTTGTGTGTTTGATCGCCTTCTTGTGGACGTGGACGTCGATTTTGACGGCGCCGTTTGCATTCATTTTGGCAGGCATCCCAGAGAGCGCAGGTATTCGCCCGGCGAAAATTCGCTATACCGTCTTTGGAGTCTTCACCGTATGGACAATGCTGGGGGTCTTGTTTGCGACTCTAGGGGGGCCGAATGGCAAAATTTTCGATACTATATGGATAATCTCGACAGTTACGCTGGCCGGAGCCACCGGCGGCTTTGTGCTGGGCTATCTGCGTCTGGGGCCGCTTAGATCCATTGCGGCTAGAGCAAACCCGTGAAAACCTCTGGGGCGCCTGATGAGGGCGCAAGCAAGATCGAACATTGATTCAAATTTGATCTAAACTAAGCCACAGACACATCAGGTGGATTTGCATCAAATTTTACGCAATTCGGCAAAAGCCCGGTAAACCGCCAAAACTCAACACGCTTATTTCCCATAATAATAGTTATGCGCATAACCGACGCCAAAGGTGTAACACGAATTGACACCACCAAAACGGGTCACCTAGCCTTCAGCAATCCCAATCACCTGATACAATCGAGGACCCAATAGAATGAACCAACCAGCTGACAATCAAGAAACAAGGGAGAAACTACTGGGGACAAGTATGGCCGAGGCGGCAAGGCTAAGTGAACAACGGCTCCGGATATTGTTCTACGCCAATACTGGTGGGGTTAGTCTAATCGTCGGCTTGATCTTCCCTTCTAGCCTCAATGTCCTCTGGGCAAGTGCCGCAACATGTTTTGCCTTGGGTTTATTCGGGGTTGTCGGAACCGCAATGCTCAACGCAAACATCGCGGCGACATATGGGCGGGCCGTCCAGTCCAGCCTTAGTTTTTGGCCGTCTAAATGGCAATTTGACGGACTGGCGAAGAAACACACATTGCTGCAGAACGGCATGCCTTTTATTGGGACCGTTCCCGTAATCGGGTTCTATATAGGCCTGTTTCTTTCAATTACTGCACTGTGGGTTGCAGTACTAAATCCGGCCTAATGCCCCCTCACGCCATTAAAGGGACAGCTGCGGGAGGGGTGCGGCTGCGGCGTGAAGGGGCTCTGTGTTACCGTCTTAGAGGGGGAACGACGGTGACCAGTAGAACTATGAGGTTTAACGGGGGCCCAGCTGGTTTCCGTCCAAAAAAGATGCCTCTAAAACCAAAACCCCCGGGAAAATGCCCGCGCGCCTCTGTCAGCGCTCTCCCAACCCGCCTAGAAGG
>JAJFIL010000219.1 GCA_021774965.1 Alphaproteobacteria bacterium | reverse complement strand
AGTAAAAAATGAATAAAAATCAGAAAAAAGCTTCCGTAAAAATTTGATCCCCGGAGACGCCTGCGTTGCGCAGAATATCGTATACATCGTAGATCATTCCCTGATTGCCACAAAGATAATATATTTTGTCCTTGGCAATCTTCGTTTGTTTCAGGTAATCGGTGACCCGGCCATTGAATCCGTCCGACTTCTCTCTGGAGATGCAACAAGTCAACCGGGAAGGATCATAATCCTGAGTGTCAAACTGTTCATTGATATCACGAATTCCATTTATTATCTGGTAGTCCAGGTTCGGATAACTGCGGGCAAAGGAGTGAAAGGGTGCGATTCCCGTGCCAGTGCCAATGAAAACGAAGCTGGAAGTTTCAATTTGCTCTGGTTTAATAATAAATGATCCATACGGCCCGTGTAGTTCTACCTCCGTTCCGGGTTCCACTTTGCGAAGCCCAGGGGAGACGGTTCCTCCCTTGACTTCCTTGATAAGGAATTCCAGATGTGGTTCGTCAATGCCGGAATAAGTGGAATACTCGCGATTGACGCCGCTGTCCTTTAATCCAATGTTGACGCATTGCCCTGGTTTGAATGAAAAACCGTTGCGCTCCAATCGGAGAACGTAGGTCGATGCGGAAAGGCCGCGAATTTCTAAAACTTTATGTAGCAATCGTTCCCTCTTTTAAGACTTTCTTTGAGTCGGAATGAGATTTTTTATCTACCGGCCCAGGGAGCTTTTCAGTTCACGTGTGGTAAGGCCCATGACAAATCGCGCACCATACCAGATATGGGTCAAAATAATATAAGGAACGGCACCGAGGGCAACGCTCAACGTTTCGTGCTTGCGGATATCTTTCCATGAGATGCTGAGAGCGAGCAAATAAACCGTCCAACCGGCAATGTATACGAGTCCTGCTGATTTTGAAACTATGGAAAGAAGCATGCCAATGACAACAAAAGATACCCACAGTGAGGGGATAAAGTATTTAAACTTTCGAGATGTCTTGGGAAATTTTTTAGCGAAAAACCCCCGATGTAGTCCGTAGTTACCGATTTGCCGCAAATGCTTTGGAAGTCCCGGTCTGCGGTGATGCCAAACCACCAATTCTGGAACGTAGACGATTTTGCAACCCGCTTGTTCGATCAATTTCAAGCAAAACAGAGTGTCTTCGCCCGGCCAGTACTGGGAGTCAAACCCTCCTGCCTTTAAAAACGCTTCTTTACGGACGATCAAATTGACGCTCGGCCAGTCATCGACCTTGTGACCCGGTGGACAGGGGACATAGCGTTCAGGATTTCCGCCAGAGACAGGACTCAAAAACACGGCGCCCGAAACCCGTGCCCAGAAAGGATCATTTTGGGGAGTGATGGCAGGGCCGCCAATAGCGCCCACGTCTTCGTGCTCGCTAAAATATTGATAGGCGATTTCAAGCCAGTCGGGTTCAGGATAGGCGTCGTCATCGATAAAAGCCAGAAATTTCCCCGAAGCTTTTTCTGCCGCCATATCCCTCTTGATGGCCGGGTTCACTTCACCGGTCGGGAGGATTTCAATGGGCAATTTTGAATATTTTTCAGGAAGCAAAAGCGGGCCATCCGGCAAAAGCAGGATTTCGTAATTTTTGCTGGATAAACTTTCAATGTGCGAAAGGCATTCATCCAAATCCGGCGACCAGCTTTTAAAGGGGATGATTATTGAAAATGAGATGGAATCACTCATCCTCAAAACCGATCTTATCCTGAACGATGTAAAGGGGGCGGCGGATCACCTCCGTGTGGATGTGACCGATATAAAGAGCAATCAATCCCAACGCCGCCAAGACAACCCCGAAGAGCAGAGTGTTGAACACGACGAAATAAGCCAACGGGGTGTAGATGGCTTCAAATAAAAACTGTGTGATAATCATATAAAACAAGATGGCCAGGGAGAGAGTCACAACGGTCAGTCCCAGCCAGCCGGTCACCCGCAAGGGTAAAAGCGAGAACGTCGTGAACGAATTGACCGCCATTTGGGTCAGGCTGCCTAATTTAAAGGCGGATTCCCCCTTTGCACGATCCGGGGCGGAAAACGTGACAAAGGTTTTCTTGAATCCCATCCAGTCGATGAGTCCCCGGAAAAACCGGGTTCGTTCTTCAAAAGTTTTTAATACCTTGAGCGCCTCCCGGTCCAGTAAACGAAAATCCGTGCCTCGGGATTGGTCCTTGAGGTCTGAAAAACGGTTCAGCATGAAGTAAAATAAACGGGCGCCTATTTTGCGCGTCATGGAATACTGGATGGTCTCCCGTTTGGTAGAGACGATTTGATATCCGCTTTCCCAGTGCGCCACGAGATCAGCAATTATATGAGGCGGGTGTTGCAAATCGGCGTCGATAAATATGAGCGCATCGACATCCCCCGCTAATTCCAGTCCTGCTGTCAGGGCGATTTCCTTGCCGAAATTCCGGGAGAGGCTGACCCCTTTCACGCGGGGGTCCGTTTGCGCCAGATCTTCTATGATTTCCCAGGTATTGTCCGAGCTTCCATCATCGATAAAAATGTATTCCCAATAATAAGCGTCTAACTCTTCAGTGGTTTGGTTGACTAAATCCAGAAAAGGTCTCAGGTTTTCGGATTCATTACAGGCAGGAACAACGAGAGCAATGGTCTGTTTTTTCAGATCCGTGTCTAATTTATGGATGTTGGCTGGATGAGGTGTGCTCAAACCTTTACCTTCCCTTTTCTGCTATCAAATATAAAAATTAACCGCTTGTTAGCTAGAACGGCAAATAAGATTGTAACCTTGAGCTTTTATAACGTACTTTCAGCTATGGGGTCATGGCTGAAAACATCAACACTAAAGCCAGGGTTGATGTTTAGTATTTTAACCAGATGCATGGTAATTGTTTCGTATAAGATTTGCTAGGGCTGATATGCGCATTTCCAGAAATTTAAAAGGTTTTGGTAAAAAAGGGGCGCAATTTTTTATGAATCATTTTGTCTGGTTCAAGCCATTTCTCAGTTGGATAGGCCCCCGGACGCGCTCACGAATCAAAGCCGTTGTCATGAGATGGGTTTTTAAAAGGTTGTATGGAAGCACTGCATCGAAGGAAGGGGGAAAATATGTAGAGCAATCGTCTACACATTTAAAAGGAGTTAACTTGATTGGACTGCCGCGAGCCATCATCGGAGAGGGGGAATTTGTCCGGCAAACAGCCAAATCGTTTCAAAACGCTTCTCTGGATTTCGGGATTTATGATGCCCGACCATCCCCTTCTCCCCGGCGTGAGGAGGAGTGGTTTTCCAATCACATGCGCTCTGACAATCCATTTAATATCAATATATTCCATTTAAAGCCCGACCAATTGGAATCTTCAGTCGTGACGCTGGGGAGGTCGTTCGTTGAAAACCGCTATAATATTGGTTACTGGGCCTGGGAATTGAGCAAATTTCCATCAGCATGGCAGGCCCCTCTGGATTTTTTAGATGAAGTCTGGTGCCCTTCCCGGTTCATTCAGTCTGCGGTGAAGGAGAAATCTTCAAAACCGGTTTTGTACCTGCCTCTATCCATTGAACTGGAAAATTTACAGAATTTTGATCGCAACTACTTTTCATTGCCATCTGGTTCCTTTATCTTTCTGTTTAGCTTTGATTTTAAATCTTATATAGCCCGAAAAAATCCTTCAGCCTGCATCCGGGCGTTCGTTAAAGCATTTCCCCGAGGGGATGAAGCGGTGACCCTGGTCATCAAGTCCGTGGATGGCTCGCTATATCCTCAAGAATTTGAGCGTTTGGCTGAGGAAGCCCAAAAGGATGATCGAATACGATTGATCGACGCATCCTACGCATCAGAGGAAATTATCGGCTTGATGCAGAACTGCGATTGTTTTATTTCCCTGCATCGGTCGGAAGGCATCGGCCTCGGCTTGGCGCAAAGCATGTTATTGGGAAAGCCAGTGATCGCCACCGGTTACTCAGGCAATACGGATTTTACCCTGGAGGATAATTCCTGCCTGGTGAAATATGAGTTGATCCCCGTCGGAAAAAACGCGTACCCGTTCGCCAAAGGCCAGGTTTGGGCCGACCCGGATGTCGAACACGCCGCCTGGTATATGCGGCGATTGGTGGAAGATGCAAGTTATCGAAAAGCCATAGCGGCGAAGGGGCAAACCACTATCCGCGAGCATCACAATTGTGCGGTGATAGGCAAAGGCTACGCGGAACGGCTGAAAGCGCTGGGGTTGGTGTGACTGGCCCCGAAAAAGGAGAGCTTGGAAATAGGGGAGTATGCCTATGTCAAGGCTTCTGAGAATAGAATTTCCCGCTGACAAAAGAACTCTATCTTACCCATTGCATAGTATCATTATTGATACTATAATGCTCTTGTGAGCAAGATAGAGAAAACCCTAAAAGACATGGAGGCAAACCCAAAAAATGTGCGGTTTGCTGACCTTGCGAAGGTATGCGCTCACTTTTTTGGAGAACCACGCCACAAAGGCACAAGCCACCATGTCTATAAAACGCCGTGGCCGGGTGACCCTCGCGTCAATATCCAAAAGAGTAAGGACGGTAAAGCCAAAGTTTACCAGGTGAAACAAGTATCGATGGCAATACGTAAACAGGAGAATCAGGACAATGGTTGACCATAAACATTATACCTACCGCGTCACATGGTCGGAAGAGGACGGGGAACACGTCGCCCTTTGTGCTGAATTTCCCAG
>JAJFIL010000218.1 GCA_021774965.1 Alphaproteobacteria bacterium | reverse complement strand
TTCCTCGGCCATTACCGCAGGCGGCAATGATATGGGCTTTGATCAGATCTTTGCTCGGCAGATCGAAGCGCTGGCCAAACCCAGCGACATCGCCATTGGAATTTCCACATCCGGCCACAGCCCCAATGTGCTCAATGCCCTTGCCATGGCGAAATCAAAAGATTGCGTCACGGTTGGTTTTGCGGGACGCGATGGCGGCGTCATGCCAGAGGCAACAGACATATTGCTGACCGTTCCTGCCAAGAGCACACGCCGCATTCAGGAAATGCATATCCTTATCGGCCACATGCTGTGCGGGGCACTGGAACTCGAGCTGGGTCTTGTGACAGGCGAGGACGACTAAGCACATGACCAACCCTCACGAACTCGC
Organism: Alphaproteobacteria bacterium; assembly: GCA_021774965.1. Classification (GTDB taxonomy): domain Bacteria; phylum Pseudomonadota; class Alphaproteobacteria; order JAJFIK01; family JAJFIK01; genus JAJFIK01. Next base: position 40,133 of record JAJFIL010000218.1, on the reverse strand, counting down.
CCCCCTTGTGGGCAAGCTGGAAGGCAAGCGCATCATCTGTCTGGGAGATGCCATGCTGGACAAATATGTCTATGGCACCGTGGACCGCATTTCTCCTGAGGCTCCAATCCCTGTGATTGCTGTTCAGCGCCAGACGGCCATGCCTGGCGGTGTGGGCAATGTTGCCCGCAATGTGGCAGCCCTTGGCGGCAACGCAATCCTTATTGGGGTGGCAGGCCATGACGACGCTGGCAAGGAACTCAAACGCCTGATCGCTTCTGAGCATCGCATGATCGCCGATCTTGTCTATGCTAAGGATAGGCCCACCACGGTAAAAACCCGCTTCATGGCAGGAGGACATCACCTCTTGCGCGCCGATGAAGGCGAAGGCGCGGATGAGATTTCCAAAGAGATTGAAGACCAGATCCTGCGCATTTTCGATGCCGAGCTCGAAGAGGCCGATGCAGTTATCTTGTCGGATTATGCGAAAGGCGCGCTGACAAACCGCGTTGTCACCGAAGCTATCAAGCGCACCAAAGCCGCTGGCAAGCCCGTAGTGGTAGATCCCAAATCACGAGACTATGCGCGCTATTCCGGTGCGACCTTCCTTACGCCCAACGCCAAGGAAGTTGGCATAGCAACCGGTATCCGTTGTGTTGATGATGATGCGGCAGCCAAGGCAGGCGGCATTGCCCGCGATGCGGCAGGCAGTGATGCCATGTTGGTCACACGCTCAGAACAGGGCATGACGCTGGTGGATGCCGCAGGAGCCCATCATTTTGGTGCACAAGCTCAGGAAGTCTTTGACGTCTCCGGGGCAGGAGACACAGTGATCGCTACACTCACGTTGGCGTTGACGGCTGGAGCCAGTAACGCGCAAGCCGTGGCGCTGGCCAATGCAGCGGCGGGATTGGTGGTGGCCAAGGTTGGCACCGCCGTGATCCACCCTAATGAACTTGCTAATGCTCTCCATACGGAAGAACTCACCACCGCCGATGCCAAAATCAAGAACCTTGCCCAGCTTCTGGAGGCTGTGGAACGCTGGCGCACGCAAGGGCTCAAGATTGGTTTTACCAATGGCTGCTTTGATCTCATTCATCCGGGCCATGTCTCATTGATCAGTCAATCAGCAGCCCAATGCGATCGTCTGATCATGGGGCTGAATACAGACGCCTCCATCAAGCGCCTCAAGGGTGAGAGCCGCCCTGTGCAGAATGAAATGGCCCGCGCCATTGTCATGGCGTCGATTGGAGATATCAACGCGGTGACACTGTTTGATGAGGACACGCCGCTGGAGCTAATCAAACTGATCAAGCCCGATGTTCTGATCAAAGGTGCCGACTATACCATTGAGACCACGGTTGGCAGCGATGTGGTCATCGCTAACGGGGGCCGGGTTTTCCTGGCCGACCTCCAGGATGGGCACTCCACCACCAACACCATTGAACGGATGGGCAAATGATTATTGTCACCGGCGGGGCCGGATTTATCGGATCAAACATTGTCGCCGACCTGGCCGCCAAACATCCCGGCGAGATCGTCGTCTGTGACTGGATGGGAACTGGCGACAAATGGCGCAACATTGCTAAATCCGAATTGGAAGATGTGATCCGCCCGGACGGACTGTGGGATTTCCTTTCCCACTATGGCAATGACGTTGAGGCCATCATCCACATGGGCGCGATTTCTGCGACCACAGAGCAGGATGTGGACCTGATCGTCCGGCAGAACATCCGTACCACGATCAATCTCTGGACCTGGTGTACAGCCCACGGCAAACGGTTTATCTACGCCTCTTCTGCCGCCACCTATGGCGATGGTTCCGCCGGCTTTGATGATGACATGAGCCCAGAGGCTCAAGCCAAGCTCCAGCCGCTCAATGCCTATGGCTGGTCAAAGCACATGGTGGATCGGCGGATCGCTCGCACCATCACCAAAAATGGAAAGACACCTCCACAGTGGGTGGGGCTGAAGTTCTTTAACGTCTATGGGCCCAATGAATATCATAAAGATGATATGCGTTCGGTGATCCACAAAATCTTTCCGACCGCCGCCAAGGGCGAGGCGGTGACATTATTTAAGTCTCATAATCCAGAGTATTCAGACGGCGGGCAGCTTCGCGATTTTGTTTATGTGAAAGATTGCTCCGCGGCGATTTCCAAACTGATGGAAAGGCCCGAAGTTTCAGGCCTGTTCAACATGGGCACCGGCAAGGCGCGCAGCTTTGAGGACCTCGCCAAGGCGACTTTCGCGGCGGTGGGCCAGACCACAAATATCAATTATGTGGATATGCCGGAAACCATTCGCGACAAGTATCAGTATTTCACTGAAGCGAAGATGACGCGTCTTGAAGAGGCATTGGGCGGCAGCACATTCCGTAGCCTGGAAGAGGGCGTTGCAGACTATGTGCAAAACCATCTCATGGAAGAAGACCCGTATATCTAGTTAAACTCGCACGTTGCTCTTCAGCAGATTGTCGAAATATTTGATCGTCGGCTTCAAGCCATCTTCCAATTGAATGGTCGGCTCCCATCCCAGGATATTCCGCGCCCGTGTGATATCCGGCTGACGTTGCTTGGGATCATCTGCGGGCAGGTCCTTGTGCTCCAGCTTGGAAGATGAGCCGGTTAGCTGGATCACTTTCTCAGCAAGCTCCAGCATGGTGAATTCACCAGGATTGCCCAAATTGATCGGACCCGTCACCGCATCATCAGTTCCCATGAGGCGCACGAATCCTTCAACCAGATCATCCACGTAACAGAATGAACGCGTCTGCTGTCCATCACCATAGATGGTAATGTTTTCACCCTTGAGCGCCTGAACAATAAAGTTCGAGACCACACGTCCATCATTGGGATGCATGTTCGGCCCATAGGTGTTGAAGATACGTGCGACTTTAATTCGCAACGCGTGCTGACGATAGTAATCAAAGAATAGAGTTTCCGCGCAGCGCTTGCCTTCATCATAGCAGGCACGAGAGCCAATGGGGTTTACGTGACCCCAATAATCCTCCGGCTGCGGATGGACATTTGGATCGCCGTAAACTTCACTGGTGGAGGCTTGAAAGATCTTGGCGCCAAGGCGTTTTGCAAGGCCCAGCATATTGATCGCACCATGCACGGATGTCTTGGTGGTCTGAACTGGATCATGCTGATAATGAATTGGTGAGGCAGGGCAGGCGAGATTATAAATCTCATCAACTTCCACAAACAGAGGGAAGGTCACGTCATGGCGCATGAGCTCAAAGTTTGAGTTCTCCAACAGGTGCGCCACATTGCGGCGAGACCCTGTAAAGAAATTGTCCACACACAGAACTTCGTGGCCTTCCTTTAGGAGCCGTTCGCACAGGAACGAGCCGATAAAGCCCGCACCGCCTGTTACCAGAACCCGTTTGATTTCCCGCATAAGCTTATGATCCTTCCGGCGCAATGAAAGGCCGACCCACGCTGTGATAGGTAATACCTTCAGCCGCCATATCTTCGGGGCGATAGACATTGCGCAAATCCACCATCACGGTGGTCGCACGATTGGCTTTGATCTTTTGCATGTCCAGTGCGCGGAATTCGTTCCATTCGGTTAAAAGCACGATGACATCTGCCGCCGCAGCGACCTGATAGGCATCCGTGCAATAGGTGATGTTCTCCAGAAGCTCTTTGGCTTCGTCCATTCCTTCAGGGTCAAAGGCATGAATGGCGGCACCGCAATCTTGCAGAATAGGAATGATATCAAGACTTGGGCTATCGCGCATGTCATCCGTATTGGGCTTGAACGTCAACCCCAGGACACCGATGGTCTTGCCTGCAACCGAGCCACCAGCAGCCTCAATGATTTTTTGCGCCATGCGCTTCTTGCGTTCTTCATTGACTGCGACGACGGCTTCGACAATGCGGGTTGGTGCGCCTTTTTCCTCAGCAGTGCGTACCAGCGCAAGCGTATCTTTCGGAAAACAAGAGCCGCCATAGCCTGGACCTGCATTCAGGAATTTTTTTCCGATGCGCCCATCTAGTCCAATGCCGCGCGCCACATCCTGCACATCTGCACCAACAACTTCGCAAAGCTCGGCCATCTCATTGATGAAAGTAATCTTGGTGGCAAGGAACGCATTGCCCGCATATTTGATCAGCTCGGATGTTTCCCGTGCCGTGAACAGAATAGGCGTCTCGTTCAGGAACAAGGGCCGGTAAAGCTCTCGCATCACATGCTGGGCCCGTTGGCTTTCGGTACCGACGACAACGCGATCAGGGCGCATAAAGTCTTCAATGGCAGAACCTTCGCGCAGGAACTCTGGATTTGAGGCCACATCGAAATCCGCATCGGGACGGCGTTTGCGGATGATGTCTTCTACTTCCTTGCCGGTGCCCACAGGCACAGTGGATTTGGTGACAATGACCGTATAACCGTCCAGTGCATCGGCAATCTCTTCAGCTGCTGTGCGAACGTAGGATAAGTCAGCATAGCCATCACCGCGACGCGACGGAGTACCAACTGCGATAAAGACCGCATCGGAATTGGCAACCGCTTCCTTGATATCAGTGGTGAAAGACAAACGTCCATCCCGAACGCCTTCTGCCACATATTTGTCCAGGCCGGGTTCGAAAATAGGAACTTCACCTTTTTCCAAACGCTCGATCTTGCTTTCATCTTTGTCGACGCAAACTACGGTTTGCCCGAACTGAGAAAAACAAGCGCCAGACACCAGTCCGACATATCCCGTACCAATCATTGCAACGCGCATGACTGCACATCCTTTTTATAGCGCCCAATTGTGTGGGCTTTTCATATGGCCCAACAGTGCGGGCTTAGCTCTTTAGTCCTAGCTCGGCCAGCGCCTCTCGCACCCGGCCTGCCATATCTTCTCGTTTCAGAGACAAGGCAACATTGGCTTTCAAAAAGCCCACCTTGTCGCCGCAGTCATAGCTGACACCTTCATAGGCGAGAGCATGGAACGGCTGCTCACCGATGAGACTGGCCATGGAATCTGTCAGCTGAATTTCGCCGCCCGCGCCAGGCTTTTGCTTGTCGAGGTATTCAAAAACCTTTGGGGTAAGAATGTATCGGCCTAATACAAACAGGTTTGAGGGCGCCTCTGATGGGTCCGGCTTCTCAACCAGCCCTGTAACTTCCAACGTCCGCCCGTCGACTGCGCCTGGAGCAATCACACCGTATTTGTTTGTATCTTCCGGGGCGCATTGCTCAACCGCAATGACGTTACCGCCGGTTTCATTATAAACCTCAACCATCTGCTTCAAACACGAAGGGTTGGCATCCACCAACATGTCGGGCAGTGAGATTGCGAAAGGCTCATCACCGATAAAGTTCCGTGCGCACCAAATGGCGTGGCCCAGACCTTTTGGTTTTTGCTGTCGGGTAAAAGCTATATTGCCTGCCTTCGGAACCGTGCGGCCAATTTCTTCCAGAAAGTCGTGTTTGTTTTTCTCGGCAAGCGTCTGTTCCAACTCATAGGCATGATCGAAATGATCTTCGATGGCGTGCTTGCCCCGGCCCGTCACAAAGATGAATTGGTCAATGCCAGCTTCCAGCGCTTCCTCCACGGCATATTGGATCAGTGGCTTGTCCACCACGGGCAGCATCTCCTTGGGCACCACCTTGGTGGCAGGCAAAAAGCGCGTGCCGAGGCCAGCGACTGGAAAGACGATCTTACGGACCGGTTTAGGCATCTAGTATTCTCTCAAACTCAATTTAGAAGGCCTCAAAAAGGCGAGTATCTCTGGTCGCGCTAGGTATCGCGATGACGAGGCGAATTCAAGCTCCTCAGGCCACTCCGGCCCGCAAAAGGTCATGGATGTGAAGAATACCCACCGGTTTGCCATCCTCGACCACAAAAAGACCCGTAATCTGGGGCGTTTTCATGGTCATCAGACTAAGGGCTTCAGCCGCCAGCATATCCTTGGTGACCGTGCGGGGGGAGGAGGTCATGACCTCTTCTGCAGACCGTTTCAGCAGAGAAGCATCCATTTTCCGGCGTAAATCCCCATCCGTGACGATCCCGATCAGGTCTCCCTTGTGACTGCGCACCCCAACACAGCCAAATCGGCCTTCAGTCATGGTCAGAATGGTGTCTGCCATCTTGTCGTCAGGATAACAGAGCGGCAGCTCATCCTTGCCGTGCATAAGCTCTGCAACAGTCAAAAGACGAGCGCCAAGCTTTCCCCCTGGATGGAATTTGCCAAAATCAGTGGCCGTAAAGCCTTTGTCTTCGAGCAGCGCCATGGCGAGGGCATCGCCCATCACCAGCGCCAGGGTCGTCGACGTAGTAGGGGCCTGACCGATGGGGCAGGCCTCCGGCATGTCTGGAAGGTTCAGGGCCACATCAGCAGCCCGAGCAAGAGCGTTTTCAACCCCTGTGGTCATGGAGATCAAGGGGATGGAGAAGCGCCGAGTGAACTCAATGAGGTCCGCAAGCTCCGCGCTTTCACCGGATTTCGAGATGGCCAGAACAGCATCGGCTGAGGTGATCATGCCCAGGTCCCCATGGCTGGCCTCAGCCGGGTGGACGAAAAAGGCCGGTGTTCCGGTGGAGGCCATGGTCGCTGCGATTTTCCCAGCAATATGGCCGCTTTTGCCCATGCCGGTGATGATCACACGCCCTTTAACGGACTTCAGCGTTTCCACCGCTTTGGTAAAATCACCATTCAGGGCCTCGCCCAGGGCCTCAAGGGCCTCTTTTTCAATGCGGATCGTGGATTTCGCTATTTCAAGATGGGACGCCATGTTGCTGATCTTACTCGCCATTTTGACTTTCTTCGCGGCAGCAATAACCTTCGTTAGCCACCTTTGCAACTCGTCACGAAACCGTGGTGGGCGAAGAGGCCCAGCGGATGCTATAGACTGCCACCAGGCAGGGTGCCTTTTTCCTATTGGGATGCGAACATGATCCGGTTTCTAGCGTTAATTCTGACCCTTTTTGGGCTGTTTCTTGTGCCCAGCACAGCTTTCGCCCAGCTGAATGATGAGGGCTTTAACGCCCCTGAATTCCAGAGCTTCCTGGGCAGTGAATTTATGGAGCGGATGCGCCGCGAGGCAATCCAACGTTCCATGGCTCTGCATCAGCCGGAGTGCCTGGAGCTACCAGCGTTCGAGCTGGTCAGCAGCGAGCCTTACGACCGTATTGTCATGCCCGAAGGCATTGAAGTCCCTCTGGAGGGAATTTGGGTAGAGCGGGTTAGGACGACAGCCTGCGAGGAAACCGTTACGGAAAATATGGTCCACACCTTCACCGATGCGGGCCAGCAAACATTTGCCTTGGTGCGCGGAACAACGGAGGCCGATCTAAACACACAGCTGACCCTCGTGCCCGCCGCAATCGAGATTGCCGAAACTCATAGCTACGCTGCGGAATGTGACATCATTCACGTTGCCGATAGTCACGTTTCCACGCGATACACGCGCACGAGGTGGATGGAACGTTGGAAAGCATCATCGTGCGGCGAAACCATTCGACTGGACATCATGCTCACCACCGCATCGGATTCAACGACCACTTACGCCATCGACCTGATTGACTGATCCGCTAATTCACGTATCCAATGGGCGTTCCAAAACACCCCTGCGGAGGATCACATGGCAAATCAGGTTGGGCTCACTTCATACGGTGCCTATATTCCGCGGCTTCGCCTTTCACGAAAAGCAGCTGCAGAAGCCAACGCGTGGTTCAACCCTGGCCTGATGGGTCTGGGCAAGGGCGAGCGCGCCATGGCCAACTGGGACGAGGACAGCGTCACCATGGCCTCCGAAGCAGCTCGCGATTGCCTCAAAGGGATTGAGCCAAGCAGCGTGGATCATCTGTCTTTTGCGTCTACCACTATGCCTTTCACCGATCGTCAAAACGCCGGCATCCTTGCCATGGCGCTGGAGCTTTCTGAAGATCTGGCAAGCAGCGATGTTACGTCCTCCATGCGTGCGGGAACCTCTGCGCTTCTGAGCGGGCTGAATGCGATTGCCAGCGGTGCTGCCACATCGGCCCTGGTTGCTGCAGCGGACAAGCGAAAGGCGCGCGCGGCCTCAACCCACGAGCTTCACTTTGGTGACGCAGGAGCTGCAGTTCTTCTGGGTACAGATAATGTAATCGCCGCTTTCCTTGGTAGTCATTCCGTGAGCGTGGATTTCATCGATCACTTTCGCGGCGAAGGCGAAGAGTTTGATTACAATTGGGAAGAACGCTGGATCCGCGATGAAGGCTACGCCAATATCGTGCCTCGTGCTGTCAATGCTGCTCTTGAAATAGCAGGGGTGAAAGGCGAGGAGATCACGCATTTCATTTTGCCCGGCACCTTGCGCGGCGTGCAGCAGAAGGCTGCTGCCAAGTGCGGCATCAATGCGGAAGCAATCTGCGATCATCTCGCCGCGAATGTAGGGGACACCGGCACCGGCCATGCGCTGCTCATGCTGGCGCATACACTAGAGACCGCAAAGCCCGGTGAGAAAATCCTGGTCGCAAGTTTTGGCCAGGGGTGCGACGCGTTGGTGTTTGAAGCAACGGACGCGATTGCTGATTTTACATCTCGCGCCGGCGTTTCAGGCTGCCTTGCAAATCGCAAGGCAGAAACCAATTACATGAAGTTCCTGGGTTTTAACGGCCTCATAGAACTTGAAAAAGGCATGCGCGGGGAGAAAGACAATAAGACCGCGCTGACCGCAAACTATCGCAAGCGCGATATGCTCTATTCCCTTGTTGGCGGCAAGTGCACGAAATGTGGCACAGCACAGTTTCCGCGATCAAGAATTTGCGTGGGCCCCAATTGCGGCGAAGTCGATAGCCAAGAGCCTTATTCCTTTGCTGATAAGCCAGCGTCCATTTTGTCGTGGTCGGCAGATTTTCTGACCTATTCGATGGACCCGCCTCAGCACTACGGCATGGTCACCTTTGAGGGGGGCGGGCGTTTTCTTGCAGATTTCACGGACGTTGACCCTGGCACCGTGGATAGCGGCATGGAGGTGCGCATGGTTTTCCGCATCAAGGATTTCGATGAAAAGCGCGGGTTCCGGCGGTATTTCTGGAAGGCTATTCCAATAGTGACGTAACGAGAACCTTGACGCTAGGCAGGCTTCTGCCCACCATCATTGATAACAAATCGCGAGGAGATAGGACCATGGCTACAGGCATTAAAGACAAGGTTGCCATTTTGGGCATGGGTTGTTCCAAGTTTGGCGAGCGCTGGGATATGGGCGCAGAAGAACTCATGGTCGAGGCCTATCTGGAAGCCAAAGCCGATGCAGGCATTGAGACCAGCCAGCTCGAAGCAGCCTGGTTCTCCACTCACATCGATGAAGCCTCTGTGGGCAAAGGCGGCACGCCGCTTTCCACTACATTGCGCCTTCCTAATATTGCGGTCACGCGGGTTGAAAACTTTTGTGCCTCCGGATCCGAAGCTTTTCGCGGGGCGGTCTATGCCGTGGCTGCCGGGGCTTGTGATATCGCACTGGCACTCGGCGTTGAGAAACTGAAAGACACAGGTTACGGCGGCCTGCCCACCGGACAACCAGGCACCTTGTTGCCGCAATGGGGAGCGAATATGTCCGCCCCCGGATCATTTGCACAATTGGCATCCGCTTATCGCAATAAACACGGCGTTGATAAAGACACTCTCAAGCGGGCTATTGGGCATGTCTCAGTCAAGAGCCACGCGAATGGCGTGAAGAACCCAAAGGCTCACTTGCGCAAAGCGGTGACCGAGGAACAAGTTCTCAAGGCCCCAATCATTGCCGAACCTCTTGGGCTTTTTGATTGTTGCGGCGTCTCGGATGGGGCGGCCTGCGCCATCGTCACCACGCCCGAAATTGCGCGGAGCATGAAGGGTAATGATCACAGGTTGATCACTGTCAAAGCTCTGCAGCTTTCGCTCTCAAACGGTTTGGAAGCTCAACACAATTCCTGGGATGGCAGCTACTTCCACACCGCACGCATCGCCGCCAAACGCGCTTATGATGAAGCAGGCATCACTAATCCTCGGGAACAGGTTTCCATGATGGAAGTGCATGATTGTTTCTCAATCACCGAAATGGTGACCATGGAAGATCTCTTTATCTCTGAAGAAGGCAACTCATGGCGGGATGTGCTGGACGGCTTCTATGACGCTGATGGTGGAGTGCCTTGTCAGATTGACGGCGGACTGAAATGCTTCGGCCACCCCATTGGGGCTTCTGGCTTGCGGATGCTCTATGAGATGTATCTTCAGCTCCAGGGCCGAGCAGGGGAGCGCCAGCTCAAAGACCCCACCATAGGACTTACGCACAATCTCGGCGGGGCGCCGTCCTCCAATGTGTGCTCAGTGGCCATTATTGGTGAGGCAGGGGTTTAAAACCGGCTCGCACTTTCGCGCTTTGGTGGCTGTTTGTTCCATTTCTACCCAGTCTATTTGCGGTGTTGCAAATCTATCGCAACCCACAATGATTCGCTGATCTCCTGCCCGTTAACGATAAATTAAGATATGGTTAACGCGATTGTTCTCGCCTTGGGGAGGGAGCGAATTCGCAATGGAGGAAGAAATGAAGTTTCTAGCAGCAATATTTGCGTTCGTGATATGTGCCTCGGCCTCGGCTTACGCTCAAACCCAATCGATGTATCTGGAGGGGACATGGTCCTATACAGCTTCCGATGATCTGAATGTTGGTGGCTCAAACATTCCAATGGATAGTGGCTATTTAGCCGGATTTGCCATCGGCGGACTCTTGGCGAATGCAATCTCCCTGGAACTTGAAACCACCTACGGTGATCGCGATGCCAAAGATTATCCCGTGGCCATGACAGCCTTCGCAGTCATGCTCAACACCTACTATAATTTTCAAATTGCAAATGCGGTCGGCGGATATTTCGGCGGTGGGATTGGCGGCGCTCACCTGGAGCTTGAGGACGGTCCCTATAGCAACGATGAAATCGTCTTTGCGTATCAGCTCATGGTTGGCCTGACGTATGCGGTGAACAATATCATTCTGTTTACGGAATACCGTTATCAGGCCTCGCAAGATGCGAATATCGGCAGCACTGATGTAGAGTATAACACTCACAACGTTGGTTTTGGCGTTCGTATTCCCTTCTCAACATTTCGCTAAAATCAACTACATTCAGAAGAGGGATCCGGAATAGTGTTCCGGGTCCTTTTTTGTATTTTGGCCCAACTCATGCCATCTTCCTGTACCCTATAGTTCGGGTGATACAGACCGGAGTTTTCCATGATTGAAGTAAAAGACCTGGTGTTTGAGTACCCCACAGCGCGAGCGCTGGATGGGGTTTCCTTCAAGGTGGAGAAGGGTGCCATTGCCGCTTTGGTGGGACCTAATGGTGCTGGCAAGACAACGCTTCTGCGTAACATTGCAGCACTGGAAAAGCCGTTCTCCGGTACCGCCATCGTGGATGGTTTGGACGTTCGCAATAATCCGCGCGCTGTTCACAAGAAGCTCGGCTTCCTCCAGGATTTTTTTGGACTTTATGATGACCTGTCTGTCGAACAATGCCTGACTTATGCCGCCATGGCCAATGGCTTGCACGGGAGTGCCGTGCACAAGGCCGTGGAAGAGACGCTTGGTTGGATCGATCTTAAGGACCATCGCAAGAAATTATCCAAACAGCTTTCCCGGGGCATGCGTCAGCGTCTTGCAGTAGGCCAAGCCATCGCTCACCGACCAAGTGTGCTCTTGCTGGATGAGCCAGCTTCCGGTCTTGATCCAGATGCGCGCCGCGATCTCTCGACTCTTTTGCGACACCTTCAAAGCACCGGCATCACCTTGATCGTCTCCTCGCATATCCTGGCCGAACTGGAAGACTACTCCACGGAGATGATCATCATGGAGGACGGCAAGGTCAAAAGCCAAAGGGGTGTCAGTGAGACCGAGGGCCCCAATGCCTTTGCCATTGAATTGGCAGAGCCAAATGGGGATCTCGGCAAGTGGCTCAAGAAACAAAAAGGTATCACCGTTCTTCAAGCCGATGATAACCGGGCCTTGGTTTCCATAGAGGGAGATGCCTCCGCGCGTGCCCGGTTGCTAAAGGATCTCATCGGAGCAGGATTTGCTGTGACCAGTATCTCTGAGACAAAACGATCTCTCGCTGACACATATTTTGATGAAGTCAGCAGCGATAAGAGCAAGGGAGGCAAGCCATGAACCCCGAACTGAGACGAAACCTCTGGCTCGACATGAGCCCCATGCGCCTTATCACCATGCCGATGGTCCTGGGCCTGGCCTTTGCCGCCATCTGGACGACAACAGGTTTGGGAATGGATAAACAGGAGCAACTCGCCGCGGTCGCGGCAGCTGCTCGGGGGCTATACTTTTTTGTGGTTGTGATCTGGGGCACCTGGATTGCTGCGCGCCTTGTTACCGGTGAGATCCGTGACCGCACCTGGGACGCGCAACGCATGTCCGCCATCGGCCCCTGGACCATGGTCTGGGGCAAGCTGATAGGAGGCACGACCTTTGTCTGGTACGGCGGCGCGATCTGCCTTTTGCCGATCATGGCTCACACGCTTGGTGGCGGATTGGGCGGCGCTCTCAAGGATCTTATGTACTTTGTTGCCATGGGATTGTTCGCCCACGCGACGGCCTTCTTTATTTCCATGCTGGCGGTAAGGCGCAAAGCTGCATCCTCCCGATTGGCCTCGTTCTTTGCCTTCGTTGCCGGGATCACGGCGGCCTATACGCTTCAGGGCATATGGCTCGGCTCAGACATATGGCTAAACATTCCCTACATCTGGTTTGGGAATGAATATGATTTCTTCACCTTCCAGCTTTGGTCCCTGGCCATTCAAGTGTTCTGGGTTCTGTTGGGCTGTTATGTGCTTATGCGCCATGAACTTCAGGTCAAGACTGGCCCGTGGATCTGGATCGGCTTTATCATTTACTCCATGGTCATGGCAGCCGGGCAGGTCGATTTGTTCGGCCTGTTTGGAGGTGGTCTCCTAGGTGATGCGCCGGACCAAGACGCGGTCAGCTTCCTCGAAGGATTGCCCGTTGATATGATGTCCGTATCCCGCTGGTTAGCGGCAGCAATTGCGGCAGGCAGCCTCACGTATCTCGCCATATTCATTGCGCCCAAAGATTGGGTGCAGCTTCGCTGGGTTCGCAGCCAGGTCGCGTCAGGACATCTCATCACTGCACTGAGTAACATGCCGAGCTGGGTTTATAGTTATGCCGCCGCCGTTGTGGCCGCCCTGGCGATCATGCCTCACGTGGAACCGATCCGCCTCAGTGAGTTTCTACAAATTGGCGTGGAGTGGTCTTCTAAATCCGGTACCATGTTAGGTTCCGTGGACCCCAGGCCGATTGTCATCGCCATGCTGATGTTTCTCCTCCGCGACATCGGCATAGTGCTCTGGTTCAATGCCGGCAAGAAATCCAAACGCCCAGATTTAGGCGCTCTGGTTGTTTTGATCGTGCTTTATCTCATCGTGCCAATGTTATTTGCTGGGATGCAAATGTGGTCTGCATTGCCCATGGTCAGTGTCTGGCCCGGGGATCAAGGCTGGCTCCACCCCATGTGGCCCGCAGCACAGGCCACTTTTGTCTTTGCCTTGGTCATTGCGCGCCGAAAGGTGGTACGCTCTAGGGGTTAGCGATTAGAGGTTCAACTGATCATCTTGAGGGGGAATTAGATCATGGATGAGCTACTTGCATTCTTGAGTTATCTGCTCCTGGAGCTTCCGAGCCAGGCCGTATTGTTTATGAAAGCCTCGCCGATCGCTGGCATGGTGATTATTGCCATCGGGCTGTTTGTGATCGTTATGCTCAGTGGCAACGGGCGCAGAAGGCGTCGTCGCAAACGTCACTAGAACTCATCACGGCATGAGGAGATGAGTTCATGGACGATCTATTCGAATTGCTCAGCCATCTCTTGCTTGAGATACCAAGCCAAACCGTTCTTGTACTTTCCGGCACGCCGGTCCTGGGTGGCATGGCCGTTGGCGTTGCTGTCGTCATTGTGCTCTTGCACCGACGAAGACGCCGCAAACAGCGACGTAGAGAACGGCGCAATGAACAGTAAGACAAAAAGAAACACTAGGCCTCGTCTTTTGCCTCAATGGCAATGCGCAAGCCGGAATATTTCGGCTGATCGATCGCAACCTTATCCATGGTGGTGAGCCACAGATGTTCTTTCATGCCCGGCGTCTCAAGGTCTATCTCACCTTCGCGAAGGCCAAGTGCCAGTGTGCGGTTTAGTTCCTCCAATGAACCTTCTTTGCCCAGCAATATTGCAAGGCGCGCTTTTTCGTCGTCTTGAGCACCGGGGCCTTGTTCAAGTTCGCGTTCCACAATGGCAAGAGCATTGGCCGCAACACGGGCATGAAAAGCCGTATGGCCTTTAAGCTCCGGCATTGCCTTTTCCTCAAGGAATGCCCGGACGGCCGCGATCAGTTCTTTCGTGCTGGGTGCATCCTGCATCTAGGTCCCTCCTGCTAAAAGGTTTAGAAGATCAATCTCTGTCTCCGAGGCGCGACGACCAATGGCAGCACGCTCAACGGAGGTATCCAGCCCTGTGCGAAACGCCGATACCATGAGCATACACATGATCCCCCATTTCAAAGTCCCAAACACTTCCCAATAGTGCACACGTGCAAGATCCACCGTGCCGCCGCCCGCTGCCTCATAACCTGCAGTAAGATCTTCCAATGAGCCAAAACCACCGACCCGATTTTCACTTTGACCAAAGCGCCAGGAGTTCACACAAATCCAGCCCAAATCCTCCGTGGGATCGCCAAGGTGGGTGAGTTCCCAATCCAAAACGGCGCGCAGGCCCTCGGGCCCGACCATCAGATTACCGTTCCGAAAGTCTCCATGTACAAGGCGCGGGGTTTGCTCTGCAGGCTGATTGTCTTTTAGCCACCGAAAAGCCAATTCAAATACCGGGTGAGGTTCATCAAAACTCGCATAGAGATCAAAGTAGATCTGAATCTGATCCGCCAAATTAAGGGTCGGAAGACCCTCAATGTCTCCGCAAGACACTTTGTGAATTTTGGCCAAAGCCTCACCGCATTGCCGGGCAAGGAGAGGGCGCGCCTCCGCATAGGCCTCATCCCGCAAAATCTTTCGCGCGATGGTCGCGCCCTCAACAAACGCCATGAAATAACCTTCGCCGAGCCCGTCTTCAGGGCGAAGCACGTAAGCCACGGATGGTGCGCTTACGCCTGCAGATTTGGCCCGCATGATGACGGCAGCCTCGGTGGCCAGAGGAACAGCAGTGCCGCCGGTCTCCTTGGGCTTGCCGCCGGGAGTGCGCCGAAGGACCAACACTTGCGATTCGTCGCCCACAGCCGTGAAGACCCAGGATTCCTGGCTGGCCCCACCGGAAAGCCGCTTGAGCCCTTCGACCCCGGAAAAAACAGGGTTTATGCGGCCTACGACAGCCACAAGAGCGCTTTCCATATGATTTTCTGCCTCGTTTGCCGTCATTTGGCCGTCTTCACCCTTCATAAGCAAAACCGTATGCAAGTTTTGTTAGCGGTCCAGTATAAGACTGGTCCAATATCAGCGCCAAGACCCCCGGCAGAGGCGACACATGAGCAACGAAGAAAATCAAGATCACGAGAAGCAACCCGACGACAGCTTTCTTCATGAAAGAAAGCACCGTTGGTGGGATGTCCGCGCAAGCTTCCTAACCGGGCTTGTGGTGCTTGCTCCCATTGGTCTTACCGCCTATTTGGCCATCACCCTGATTCAATTTGCTGACCGTGTCGTGCAGCCCTTGCTGCCCGAACAGTATATGCCGAGTTTCTCTATTCCTGGCCTGGGCCTGATTGTCTTTTTCGTGGCGACGACGTTGCTTGGCGCTTTGACGGCAAATTTCTTCGGCCATGCTATCCTCAATTTCGTGGCGCGCATCATTGATCGACTGCCCGTAGTGCGCACTATTTACGGCGCCATCCGTCAGATCTTTGAGACCGTTGTTTCCCAAAGCGAGCGCTCATTTCAGGAAGTAGGATTGATTGAGTATCCGCGCCCAGGTCTTTGGGCCGTGTGTTTTGTTGCAGCCGAAACAAAAGGCGAGATCATTCATCACACCCACAAAGAAATGGTCTCAGTCTTTTTGCCGACAACGCCTAACCCGACCTCAGGGTTTCTGCTGTTTGTACCACGCAAGGATATCACCATTCTGGATATGTCCGTGGAAGAGGGGGCCAAGCTGGTCATCTCCGGCGGCCTTGTTGTGCCTGATTTTGATCCTGATGCGGTAAAGAAAAATGAACTTCCTGCAGGGGTCAAGGAACTTCCGGTCAAAAAGGCAAAGTCTAAAAGCAAAGAACAAACTGACGCCGCCTAACCGGATTTGAGATACCTTACAGCTTCATCTCGCCCAAAGAGATAGAGCAGGGTGCGCAAGGCTTTGCCGCGAGCACTGGCAAGCTCCGGGTCCTTGTGTAGGATAAGCGCGGCATCATCGCGCGCCGCCGCCAGCAACTCGCCATGAACTTCAAGATCAGCAATGCGAAATTGGGGTAGGCCGCTTTGTTTGGTGCCGAGCAATTCACCCGCACCGCGAAGACGCAAGTCTTCTTCAGCGATACGAAAACCATCGTCGGTCTCGCGCAATATCTTGATCCGCGCCTTGGCAGTTTCCCCAAGCGGGCCTTGGTAAAGAAGCAAGCAAGTTCCTTCTTCCGAACCGCGTCCCACGCGACCACGCAGCTGGTGCAATTGCGCAAGACCAAATCGTTCGGCGTGTTCGATCACCATCACATTGGCTTGCGCCACATCCACGCCCACTTCAATCACCGTGGTGGCCACAAGAACCTTGATCTTGCCCGACTTGAAATCGGCCATGACTGCGTCTTTTTCCGGACCCTTCATACGTCCGTGCACAAGGCCTACGGTCTCGCCAAAGACGTCTTTAAGGTCGGCAAAGCGATCTTCAGCAGCTGCGGCATCGATAACTTCGCTCTCCTCGACCAAAGGGCAGACCCAATAAATCTGTCCCCGACGCGCAATTTCCCGCCGCACCGCCTCGATTACTTCTTCCATGCGACCCAAAGGAATGGCGGCAGTTTTCACCGGCTTGCGCCCTGCAGGTTTTTCAGTAAGACGGCTGACATCCATATCTCCGTATGCCGTTAACGTCAGGGTGCGAGGGATGGGCGTTGCCGTCATCACCAGCACATCCACGCCCTTTCCCTTTGCGCCCAAGGCCAGACGCTGGTGCACGCCAAAGCGATGTTGCTCATCAATGACCGCAAAGCCCAGGTCCTTGAACTCAACGCCCTCCTGAAATAGGGCGTGGGTTCCGATCACCATATGGATCTCGCCTGAGGCAAGACCCGCCAAGATCGCTTCACGACCCTCACCTTTATCCCGGCCCGTAAGTAGAGCCACTTTCAATCCTGCGGCTTTCGCCAATGGTTCAATGGTCGCAAGATGTTGCCGCGCCAATATCTCTGTAGGTGCCATGATGGCGGCCTGCGCACCGGCTTCAACCGCATGGGCCATGGCCAAAAGCGCCACGACCGTTTTGCCGGAGCCCACATCCCCTTGCAGCATACGCAACATGCGTTGATCACTGACAAGATCGCGCTCAATCTCTGCGACGGCGACTTCCTGACTGCCGGTGAGATTATAGGGCAGGGCCGCGGTGATCTTCTTCTTGATTTTGCCCGTGCCTTCAAAGGCGCGTCCGGATTGCCGCCGCATATGCGCGCGCATCATGGCCAGCGCCAACTGGTTGGCCAGTAATTCGTCATAAGCAAGACGCATGCGCACAGGCGCCGTCGCCAGCAGGTCCGTTTCTTCCTCCGGCGCATGAGCGGCCAGAAGTGCCGTGCGCCAGGAAGCCCAGCCGTGCCTATCAAGCCAAGCAGGGTCCAACCACTCACTAAGCTCTGGCGCTTTTGCCACTGCGCCCCTAACGGCCTTCAACATGACTTTGGAGGTAAGGCCTGTGGTCAGCGGATAGGTGGGTTCCACCAGGGGCATGTCTGCCAGCTCATCTTCGGTGAGCACATGATCGGGATGGGTCATTTGGGCAACGCCCTGATAATCTTCCACCAGACCACTGATGATGCGGGTCTCTCCCTCGGGCAGGACTTTACGTAAATAATCCTCACGCCCATTGAAGAAGACCAGGATCATGGCTGCCGTATCATCCGAGACACGGATCTTGTAGGGCAGGCGGGAGCTATGCGGTTTGATATGATCATCAACGCGCACAGTGATGGTGGCAATCTTACCCGGCACGGCATGAATGATTTGAGGCCGAGCACGTCGATCAACAATCCCCGTGGGCAGGACCCACATGAGGTCCACCACATTTTCTCCATCCGCCACCCGTGCAATCAGCTCCTGTAGCTTGGGGCCAACGCCAGCCAGGCTGTGCATGGGGGTATAGAGCGGAAAAAGCGGTTCTGGGCGCATCAGGATCGACAGTTGCTGACAGGGATGATTAAAGCGCTGTATCCTAGCGCAAATCATCTGAGGGGCACAGCCATGGACATCAAAATACGCCGGAAGAAAGTGCTTTTCCGCGCCCACCACCGAGGCATCAAGGAGGCTGATATCATCCTGGGCGGCTTCGCGGACACTCATATCAGTGCCATGGATGAGGCAGAACTTGATGATTTTGAGGCGCTGATGGCCACTCCAGATCAGGAGCTTTACACTTGGATTACCGGGCATATGAGCCCTCCGGCGGGTTTTTCTAATCCAATGCTGGATCGTGTGCGCCAATTCGGCTATTCCGACCAGCCAATTACCAAGTAAGGCCAAATCCCTGTGTCCCAGGCTTCGAACATGACTGCTGGTCGGATTACCCACGCCGGCGTGCCCGAAGGCTTTGATGCCCTCGTCCTTGCCCGCCTGGTGGCCAAGGGAGGTCGCGCGCATCTGCACATCGCCCGGGATGAGGCCCGCATGGAGGCCCTGGCGGATACGCTTGGCTTCTTTGCGCCGGAGATTCCTGTCCTGAAGTTTCCGGCCTGGGATTGTTTGCCCTATGACCGCATATCCCCGCGCACGGAAATCCTGAGCAGCCGCATGGCGGTGCTGAGCGCTTTGGCACATTTAGAAGGCGAGGGCGCTCTCATTGTCCTCACCACAGTCAATGCCGCGATCCAGCGCGTGCCCCCTCGTGAGGCGGTCGAGGTCAATGCCTATTCTGCCCGTATTGGGAACTCTATTGATCTGGACAAATTGACCAGCTTTCTGGATCACAATGGGTTTTCCCGTGCCAGCACAGTTCGTGAGCCCGGCGATTTTGCCATTCGCGGCGGGATCGTGGACATATTTGCTCCCGGGGCGGAGGATCCATTACGCATGGATCTCTTTGGCGACACACTGGAAAGCGTACGGACGTTTGACCCTGAAACCCAGCGTACCAAAGGCCAGCGGGATCGCATTGATCTTGTTCCCGCAAACGAGATCATCCTGGATGAGCCCGCGATCAAGCGTTTCCGCAATGGCTATCTCAAGGCCTTTGGCGCTACCCAAGGCGATGATCCATTGTTCGAGGCAGTCACGGCGGGGCGCAAATATCAGGGCATGGAACATTGGCTGCCTTTGTTCCACGAAAAGCTTGAGACCCTGTTTGATTATCTCCCCGAAGCAGGCCTCAGCCTTGATCATTTGGCAGAAGAAGCACGGGAAGAACGCCTGACCCTGATTTCTGATTACTTTCAGGCGCGTGATGAGATTGAGGAAACCAAAACAGCCTTTGCCGCGCCAAACTATCATCCTCTGCCCAAAGATCAGCTTTATCTACCAACAGACGAATGGAATGATCTTCTTCAAGGGCGGTTCGTTCGAGAGCTCTCACCCTTCAAACAACCCGAAGCGCCTCGCCTCGTCAACGAAGGCGCTGCCCGCGCTCGAGACTTTGCTCCTGAAAGAAAGCGCGAAGGGGTCAATGTCTTTGAAGCCACCGTCGATCATATCGATGCACTGCAAAAAGCTGGCTCTCATGTGGTGATCGCCTGTTGGTCGGAAGGCACCCGCGATCGCATGATGTCCGTCCTTAGCGATCACGGCCTTCTAAAATACAAACCCATTGAGCGCTTTTCTGACGCAGAAGACCTGCCCGAACGAACGGCGGGGTTCGCCATCCTCTCGCTGGAGCATGGCTTTGAGGCAGCTGACCTCGCCATCATCGCAGAACAAGATATCCTTGGAGATCGTCTTGTACGTCAGCGCCATAAAACAAGGCGCGCACAAAATTTCCTCACCGAAGCAGCCAGCATTACCGCTGGCGATCTGGTCGTGCACGTGGATCACGGCATAGGCCGCTATGAGGGATTGAAGACTCTGGAGGTCACCGGCGCACCGCACGATTGTCTGGAACTGCAGTATCATGGTGGGGATAAGCTTTATCTGCCTGTCGAAAATATCGAGCTACTGTCGCGCTATGGCAGCGAGGAAGCGGGCGCGCAATTGGATCGTCTCGGCGGTTCCAACTGGCAGGCACGCAAGGCAAAGCTCAAAGAGCGTATCCGCGACATGGCGGAGAAGCTCATCAAGATTGCCGCCGAACGAGAGCTTAAAGGCGCACAGGCCATTCACCCTGAAGCAGGCACCTATGAGGAGTTCTGCTCACGCTTTCCTTATGAGGAAACCGAAGATCAGCTGGATTCCATCAATGATGTCATCCAGGACCTGGGCCGGGGCCGTCCCATGGATCGTCTCATCTGTGGCGATGTGGGCTTTGGCAAAACAGAGATTGCCTTGCGCGCGGCTTTTGTTGTGGCCATGACCGGACAGCAAGTGGCTGTTGTCGTACCCACGACACTGTTGGCGCGGCAGCACTATGCCAATTTTGCAGAACGTTTTGCAGGCTGGCCCATCAAGGTGCGTCAGCTCTCCCGTATGGTCACCACCAAGGAAGCTAACGAGACAAAAGAGGCTATGGCCCGCGGCGAAATTGATATCGTCATCGGCACTCATGCACTCCTTGCCAAGACCGTACGCTTCAAGGATGTGGGCCTTCTGATCATTGATGAAGAACAACACTTTGGCGTGCGCCACAAAGAACGCCTCAAGGAAATGAAATCCGAGGTGCATGTACTGACACTGACGGCCACGCCTATCCCGCGCACATTGCAGTTGGCCATGAGCGGTATTCGGGAGCTTTCCATCATCGCGACGCCGCCCGTGGATAGATTGGCCGTGCGCACCTATGTCTCGCCCTTTGATCCCGTGATTATTCGCGAAGCCTTGCTACGGGAACGCTTCCGGGGTGGGCAAAGTTTCTATGTAGTGCCGCGCATCTCTGACTTGCGTGAGGTCTCAGAGTACCTTGATGAAATGGTACCAGAGATTAAATACGCTGTGGCACACGGGCAGATGCCATCGTCCGAGTTGGAAGACGTCATGACCGCATTCTATGAGCGTCAGTACGATGTGCTTCTATCGACCACGATTATTGAATCTGGTCTGGATATTCCAACAGCTAACACGTTGGTGGTTCACCGCGCCGATATGTTCGGGCTGGCGCAGCTCTATCAAATCAGAGGCCGCATTGGGCGCTCAAAGGTTCGCGCCTTTGCTTACCTTACAATTCCGCCGCGCAAGAAGATCACCCCCAACGCCACCAAGCGCCTCGAAGTGCTCCAGTCTCTGGATACATTGGGTGCAGGCTTTACCCTGGCTTCCCACGATCTGGATATCAGAGGCGCAGGCAATCTTTTGGGGGATGAGCAATCCGGCCAGGTGCGCGAAGTGGGCATTGAGCTGTACCAAGCCATGCTGGAAGAGGCTGTGGCATCTTTGCGCTCCGGTGATTTCCAGGTTCAGGCAGGAGAGAAATGGTCGCCGCAAATCAATGTAGGCACGGCGGTTTTAATTCCGGAACACTTTGTTACAGACCTCAACGTGCGGCTTGCGCTTTACAGGCGCCTGTCCGAGCTGGAGACCCACGAAGACATCGAAGAGTTTGGTGCGGAACTCATCGACCGCTTCGGCAAACTGCCCACTGAAGTTGAACACCTATTGCAGATTGTTGGCATCAAGAGCCTGTGCCGCGCTGCCAATGTGGAACGCATTGATGCGGGGCCCAAAGGCATCGTGCTGAACTTCCGCAATGACAGTTATCCCAACCCAGCGGGCCTGATCGAATTCATCTCCAACAGTCGAACACCGGTGAAACTGCGCCCGGATCACAAGTTCGTCTATTCCCGGGGATCAGACGAACCTCATGAGCGCTTGAAGATCGCAAAGAGGCTTTTGGGTTTCCTAGCCGAGATTGCGGCCAAGGCACCTGGGAAATAGCTACAGCTTCGGCAACCACATGCCCGTTGTCGCTTCGAAGATTCCCATTGCCATGGCTCCGGTCAAGATCAAGAGACTTACGGTCATTATCAAGTGTCCACGCGTGCCGGTCTTCTCTTTGGTGCAGAAGTAGATCTCCAAAATCAAAAGAGGGAGCAAGAATTGGGCAAAGGCCAGAAATGTGAGGAAGGGGCCAGCAAATGCCACCGGGTCAAAACCCATGGGGCCCTGGTGGATCGACATCCATAACATGAGCCCGATCCGAAAGAACCACACTCCGCTTACAACAAGGAACAGGCGCAAGGCCCATTTGTGATGGGTAGCGAAATTCCGTGCGAGCGCATAGCGCAGTGCCATAGCAGCGAAGGCAATAACCAATATTCCATTGATGCTAATGGCGAGATGTTGGGAGAAAGCCCCTATAGACCCACGGGTCCAGATCATAAACAGGCTATCAATCCCGATCACAAAAGCTGACACAATGTACATGCGGCCATTAAAGCGATGAAACGAGGGCGCGTGGGCACGAACTTGGGGGATGAGTTGGAGCGGGCCGCTAAAAGTTATTATGACAGCCAGAATGAGGTGCACAGCAACGGCTAGATTACCGAGCGGGTCCCCCTCGACAATCCCATTGATGAGGTTGTTGTTCCATGCGCCAAAGTCACCTTGCACGGCTGACCGCCCATAAAGAACGAGAACATAATAGGCAAAAATCCATTGCCCTGCGACAGCCACGAGGAACCAGATTTGGGTAGAGATTTTGAGAGCTTTCTTGGAAAAACTGTTCCCCAAGGGCTCGTCAACCATTACGGTGGTGCTCATACGTATACTTTCATGAAATAGAATATATCCCGAGCAATACCCTAAAATGCCCATGCCTCACCGCACATGACAGCAGATATCAAAGTGATGGCTTCAGGTAACAAATGGTCCAGAGAGCGCTATGGCTGAGCAAACAATTGGAGCAGGATATGTTAAGGCGCTGATCGAGTTGGCAGAATTAAAAGGCGCCAACCGGTCCATGCTGATCGAGCGATCCCAGATCAACCCGACTGAATTGGAGGATCGTGACACGCGCATTCCTTTGGCCAATTACAAGACTCTCATGAATGCGGCCCAGGAATTATGCGATGAGCCCGCCCTGGCGCTTTTACTGGGAGAAGCGGCCGTTTTCGCTGAAATGTCCATCGTGGGTCTGATCTGTCTTGCCGCTGAAACAATGGGGGATGCATTTCTGCAAGCCAATCGATTGGGCCGATTGGTAGTCGAAGTCGATGGTCACAGGCCAGAGGGTCGGTTTGAGATTCGAAAAGATGGCGATGAACTTTGGCTGGTCGACACACGGGCAAACCCCAACAACTTTCCAGAGCTCACTGAATCTGCATTTGCCATGATGCTGAGCTGGCGCGCTCACGGTCTGACCGAGTCCTTTGGCAGGGCAGTTCATTTTACTCATCCCGAACCCAAGGACAGAACCGAATATGACCGCGTCTTTCAAATGCCCATCGTCTTTGGCAGTGATAAGAACGCAATCCTTTTTGATGAATCTCTCCTGTCACTGAAACTGTCCGACGCGAATAACTATGTCTTCGGCATTCTAAACGAACATGCGGAAGCGCTACTCCAAAGTCTTGAAAACTCAAAGTCCATGAAGGGCCAAGTCGAGAGTTTGCTGATTCCGATTTTGCATACTGGCGACATCAGTATGGACTTGATTGCGGAAAAACTTGGCCTAAGCCGTCAAACGCTTTATCGGAAATTGAAAGCCGAAGACACAAGTTATGAAAAACTGCTGGATGATTTGCGGCATCAGATGGCCTTGGACTATCTCGACGGAAGGAAGGTTTCCGTGAATGAGACGGCCTATCTGGTTGGCTTTTCTGAACCAAGTGCCTTTTCGCGAGCTTTCAAGCGCTGGACAGGGCATAGCCCGAGTGTGAAGCGCTCCTGAGACTTCTGAACGCAAAAAAGGGCGGCCCATTGCTGAGCCGCCCTCGTTTAACTCCCAATTGTTTTGGCCTACGCGGCTTCTTCCTTGCGGCCACCCAGAACGGCGGCGCCAAAGGCACCAACGCCCATGAGGATCGCCAAGCTCAATGCAATCTGACCAATGGCCGGAATGGCAAACAAGAACGCCAGCAGCAGCAAGGACACAAAGAACAATCCGATCTTGGCAAAGCCGCCCATATCTGCCGGGCTCTTGCGCAGAACCAAATACGGAATGCCGAGCACGGCAACGATAAAGCCTAGCAACAGCAACACCGGATAAAGCGTAATGATGGCCAGTGCGAGCGGAATACCGATGACAGTGATAGACAGAAGCCCGGCGATAATCATCAGACTGATGAGGACAACAACACCCATACCAACACTGGAAAAAGGTCGTTGGCGAATGCCATCGATGGTCCGCGATGTAAGTCCCGTCATTAACAATAACAATACGCCCGCACCTATAATCACAGCAAAGGGCAACAGGACCAAAAGCGTTAGCGCCACGCCGACACCGGCCAATGCAACGACGGGGACGATCACCAGGGGAATGTCGCCTTCAAAGATGTCCTCGAACTCCACATACTCGAACGAATAGGTTCCGGTGATGGTCAGACCTTCTGGGAGCACAGGCTCCTCTTCGCCGCGAAATTCGAAATTGCCGTTGATGACAGTTTCGGGCGTCACGACAAAATCATCCGCACCCACACGAAGGTTACCGTTTACCACGCCATCAAGATAGACATCATCACCGAGCAAGCTGACGTCATTTCCTGTTCCGGTAAAGCGCACTTCAGCACCGGCAAGGGATGTCTCCCCCTCGACTGTGCCGGTGTAGTGAACCTCTGCGGCAGCAGCGGACAAATCACCGCTGATGTCAGCCTCAATGGTAATCTCGGCCGCGGCAATAGAGACATCCCCACTGGCCGCGCCTTCCATCGTTACCTCAACAGCCGCCACAGATATGTTATGGGCGTCTTGGGTGTTGATATCAACTTCAACGCCCACTAACGACAGATCGCCTTGGTCGTGAGTACTCACGTCAATCTCGATACCGACACGATTTTCATCCGCCCAGGCAGCACTCGGCAACTGCACAAGGACGAGAAGCGCCAGGATAATTCCCAGCACGATGGCGCTGATGCTCGAGGCACCCTTGCGATATTTTATGGTTCGCATTTTCTTTTCCCCCTTCGGGTTGCGATCCTGCGAGCACAATAGTCCGTCAACCGGGGCTCCATTAAAGCCAGCTCGCTTCCTTTAAGATGGGAGAAGTGTGACGGATGAACACCCGAATGACCCGACAAAACGGCTAAGGGTTTTTGTTCCGCTAAAGACTTAAGTCTTTGAGTTTATTGCGTTGTACCTTGCCGTTGGCTGTACGGGGCAGGGCCTGCACCTCCAAGATCTGGCGGGGGCGCTTGTAAGTCGCCAGCTTTTGAGCACCATGAGCAAGGACCGATTCGGCATCGATTACCGCTCCATCGCGCGCCACCACAAAGGCGGAAATGATGCGCATACCATCGTGAATAGGCAACTCCGTGACCGCGACTTCCGCCACGTCGGGATGATCTGCGAGGGCCACTTCCACTTCCGCCGGCGACACGCGATAGCCCATGGAGGTCATCACATCATCGCCTCTACCATGGAACCAGAGGTAGCCATCTTCGTCCAGCGAAGCGAGGTCTCCGCCCACGAACCAGTCGCCATGAGTGACTTCCGCATCTTCATCAGGACGATTCCAATAGTGCAGCATCAATCCGGGATCAGACTTATGAACGGCGAGAAGCCCAATCTCCCCAGCAGGCAAAGGCGTTGTGCCGCCGTCCTGAGGCAAGATAGCAATCCGTCTTCCTGCCTGCGACTTGCCGGGACTGCCGGGCTTTATCGCAACGGATGGCGAGCAGGAGATGTAAGTTGAACACTCGGACATGCCGAGAGCTTCATAAAGATCCGTACCTGTCTTATCTCGCCAATCTTGCGCTACGGGCAAGGGGAGGGGCTCGCCCGCTGTCAGCCCATGACGCAGACTGGAAAGATTGAATTCATACAAATCACAGTGCTTGAGTATCTGACGATAGAGCGTGGGCACTCCGGCAAGTAATGTCGCCGAGAACTTTTCAATCAGACGCGGCCAGACGGAAATGTCTTTAGGTCCATTGTAGAGAATGGAGGTGGCACCATTGGCCCACGGGTCCGACAGCCCCACACCCAAGGTGTAAGTCCAATTGAACGCCCCCGCGTGAAGCAGGCGATCATCTGCGCTTATGCCGTACCAACCCTCATACATGGGTCGCCGTCCCCAAACCGACCGATGGGCGTGAAGCACCCCTTTGGGCTTGCCGCTGGTGCCGGAGGTGTAAACCAGAAAAGCCGGGTCATCGGCATGCGTATCTGCAAAATCTGAAAGCGGTTCGTGGGCCCGCAGGCTTGCTATGTCACTCGCCATCCAGATTTGAACGCCAGCGGGCACATGATCAAGCGACAGATCATCGGCAACCGCCAGCACAGAAGCACCACTATCCTCCAGCAGGAACTCTGCCTCGCTATCGGTGAGCTGCGCCGACGAGGGCACCGCCACATATCCCGCTGCCAGAATGCCGAAATAGAGCAATGCGTAATCAGAGGTGTTCTCCATACGGATCATGATGCGCGCGCCAGGTTCAAGACCCGTTGCCTGAATGCCACCAGCTATTCGCAACACCGCATCTCTAATCTCGCCATAGGTCCAATGTTCCGCGGTTTCGGCAGCTGCGTTTGCATCCGCCACTACGATCATGGCCGTTTTCACCGGATCGCGATGGGAGCAGGGCGCCAGGCAATAACGCGCGATGTTGAATTGAGACGGAAGCTTCATTCGTCGCTTTCGGAGCCAGGGTATTGAATTGAATGCTCATTGGTAGATGCACTCACACGGATTTCCCGCGCCATGCGGTCCCGCCAGGGGCCATAAGTCACGCTTGCCTCAATCGGCATAAGTGCTTGTGTTGCCATGCCTGTTGGGCGTACAGCCACAAATTGATAGACCAACAAGTGCCCGCTGCTTGCCTCTTCATCCAGAACCAGTGCTGGTTCGCTCCAACCGCCTGTACGCGTACGACCACGTGCCGTGATCAGAATTTGAAGGGGAGCACTTTCCAATACTGCCACATCAATGTCACTCACGTCATAGACTAACGTCGCATCGCTCGTTTGCATTGGTTCATCCTTGAAACTTGCCCCGGAAGTATCTGCTTCCCCGCAACTGCTCAAAAGAAAGGCCATCACCAGACCGGCAACGCCTTTCCGTAAGGTCAGCACTTTGTTCATGGCCATCTCCTGCATTAGGTCCTTACTCTAACCCGATTTGCGGTCAAAAACGAACTCGTCTCTGGCGCATGCTCGCGTGCCCGGATACAACATTAGACCTGAATGTGAGATGAGGAGAATACCAATGGCCGGACCGCTGAGTGGATTGAAGATTGTGGAATTTGCGGGCATCGGGCCGGGACCCTTTTGCGCCATGCTGCTCTCCGATATGGGGGCCGAGGTTATCCGCATTGATCGCTATGGCGCGCAAGGTGGCTCCAAATACGACATCACCGGCCGGGGCCGCCGCTCTATTGCTCTTAATCTCAAAACACCTGAAGGGGTCGAGACCGCGCTCCAATTGATTGAGCAAGCGGATGCCCTGCTGGAAGGCTTCCGCCCCGGCGTGATGGAGCGCCTCTGCCTTGGGCCGGATGTCTGTCTTGCCCGCAATGAAAAACTCGTCTTTGGGCGCATGACCGGTTGGGGGCAGACGGGCCCATTGGCAAAGGCTGCCGGCCACGACATCAACTACATCTCGCTCACCGGCGCACTACACGCCATAGGCCGCCCGGGAGAACGCCCGGTGCCGCCGCTAAATCTGGTAGGTGATTTCGGGGGTGGGGCGCTTTACCTCGCCTTTGGCCTGGCCTGCGGTATCATTGAAGCGCGTGCCTCCGGTAAAGGCCAGGTGGTGGATGCCGCCATGACGGATGGGTCTGCTTCCCTCATGGCCATGTTCTTCGGCTTTTCTGCTTCCGGCATGATGTCTGGCGATCACGGCACAAATTTGTTAGATGGCGGGGCGCATTTCTATGACACCTATGAATGTTCTGACGGCAAATGGGTTTCCATTGGCTCCATCGAACCGCAATTCTACGCCTTGCTGCGCGAGGCTGCCGGACTCGACGGACCAGAGTGGGATGCACAGATGGATCCTGCTCAATGGCCAGCCCTCAAGGAAAAGCTGATGGCCGTGATTGCTACCAAGACCCGCGATGAATGGTGCGCGATCATGGAAGGCACAGACATTTGTTTTGCGCCGATACTTTCTCTGGAAGAAGCAAAAGATCACCCACACAACAAGGCGCGTGAGACCATCGTGGAGATCGACGGCGTGGTGCAGCCCAATGTGGCACCACGGTTCTCCCGCACGGAGCCCGCAATTCAAGGCCCGACGCCGAAAGCTGGTCAGCATACAGAGGATATTTTGCGAGATTGGGGACTAGGCGACAAGATTGAAGGTCTGAAATCATCTGGGGCTATTTGAGCACCACTTACCGTATATGCCGCCCAACGCGCATGATGCCTTCGGGACCTAAGCGCCCGGGCCAGCACCGGCTTACCCCACGGCACGATGCGTAGTACATGGCGATGCGATCTCCATCGCGATGTACCTCAAAGCACGTGGTGCCCCCACCACCCCATTGCCGAATGCGTTGGCATAGCTGATCACCCTCAATAGTCCAACGTCCGGACTTCTGATACCAGTTCAATCCACGAGGCCCATGAGCCACCGTCGCGCCATAACGCTGCCAACGCCCCGTAAGCCGCCCGTCCGGGGCATAATAAATCCGCCAGGGGATGGCCTGTCGCTGCAGATCATTATTGTAGCTGGTGGAGCCATCCGCAAATCCGTTGGTGCCGATCAACGTCCAACCTTGCAGTAGATCGCGCAACTCACCTCCGGGCAGATAAGTACCGGGTCGCCCCAAATCTGCATTGCCGGAACCTGCGCCCGCCGAGGCTGTTCCTAATTCGGAGCCCGCGAGAGTGTCCTGCAATCCGCCTTCACCGCCCTCGGCCAGTTGTTCCTCAGATGGGGTTTCAGCGTCTTCAGGTGTCAGCGCTCTTTCGGCTTCAGGTTCTTCCTCGGCGACTTCTTCTTCTGGCTCTTCCTCAATCTCTTCTTCAATAGGCTCAGGTTCAATGGCCTCGGGTTCTTCCTCAACAAGTTCCTCTTCAGGTTCAGGCTCTTCCTCGGGCAAATATTCCTCAGGCTCGGGGGGAGGAGGGGGCGGGGCATAGACCACAGTGATCTCAACGGCCTTTTGGGCTTGGCTGATCTCCTCGGCGGTTTCGCCCACTTCGCCTTCAAGGCCGGAGCTGCTTTCCCGGCTGGCGCGAATTTCGATCTGATCTGCCCAACCAGTGCCGCCGGAGGAGCCGATCTCAAGGGCCACGGGAAAGAGGCTGAGCAGGATCAGCAGATGGAGTATTAGCGAGAGAAGCGTTGCGAAGGCACGCGCCAGCCGCCCTCTGCGCCGCGCTTGGAGGGAGGGCTTTCCTTTCGGAAAACTGATGTCTTTTGCCTCAATACCCATGCCGTCTCACACCAAGCACCCCGCCTAGGTCTTAATAGCATCACAAATTTGAGGATTTGTCTTATGATAGATAATCACGAAATCTTCTTTTTCTCAGGCGCGCGCCATGCATCCCAACAAAACCTTCCGTATTGATGACCCAGCCCAGCTTTATGCCTTTGTGCGGGGGCGGGGCTTTGGCACTTTGGTGGCTCAGACCGCAGGAGAGATGAGAGGGGCTAGCGTGCCTTTTTGGGTGGATGAAGCCACCGGTCGCCTGCGCTTTCACCTGGCCCGCAGCAACGCTCTTGTGGCGGCCTTAAATGAGGGCGCGGACGTCTTTCTCAGCGTTATGGGACCAGACGCCTATATCTCACCGGACTGGTATGGCGCAGAGGACCAGGTGCCGACCTGGAACTACGTTGCGGTTCACATCCAGGGTCGCTGCACGGTTTTGCCAGACGATGTCCTGCCACTTCTCCTGGATGATCTCTCGGCAGAGTTCGAAAACCGCCTTGCGCCGAAGCCGCCCTGGAAAAGTGACAAGGTCGATCCCCAAAAAATACAGCGCATGATGCGTACCATTCAAGCCTTCGAGATTGACATCACCTCCATGGAAGGCACTTCAAAGCTTAGCCAGAACAAGGACGAGGCAAGCGTGATGGGTGCCATCGCGGGCCTTGAAGGGCACGATGATGCCAACAGCTCCGCCATAGCAGGTCTGATGCGCAATACCTTCGCCAAGAAATAGAGCCGCCTAGTTATCCGGCGTGTACCACCAGGTTTCATGCTTGAACCGTGTGCCCTGAAGGTATCCCGTCAGGGGTGGGATCTCTGCATGATCAATTTCCCCCCAATAGGAGATACGGTCCATCGGCTGGTGATAAAGCGGGAGCACATAGTTCCCGGTCATCAGGGTGCGGTCTAACGAGCGTGTCGCGGCCTGAAGTTCCTCGCGGCTGCGCGCGTCCGTGATGGCGGTAACAAAGGCATCCACCGCAGCGGATCGCACACCTGCAAAATTGAACGTGCCTTCAATATCTGCTTCGCGGGAGCCAAAGCGGAAGCTTTGCTCATTCCCCGGAGACAGGGAGCCGGTATAGCGGAAGGGCATCATGTCAAAATCATAAGACTGAGAGCGCGCTTGGAACTGCGACGCATCCACCAGACGCACATTCACGGTCACCCCAATGTTTTGCAGCGTATCCCGCAGGTTCAGCGCCAAGCGTTCTTCCGTGCGGTTCTGCAGCATGATCTCAAAGCTTAAAGGCTCACCCGTCGAGAGGTTCACCATGGAGCCATTTTGAACGCCGTAACCGGCCTCCCCAAGAAGGCCCACGGCAGCCAGCAGGTTTTGCCGCAACGCATTGCGATCACCGCCAACGGGTGGGCGCCATCCGCCGGTAATCATCTCCGGGCTGACCGCATTGGGATAGGTCATGATCAGATTTCGTTCGCGCAAATTTGCTGGCGCCAATGCACCAAGGTCAGAGTTATCCCAATAGCTTCGTGTACGGACGTAAGACTCATGAAAAAGGTTGGTATTCACCCAATCAAAGTCAAAGGCCAGCGTGATGGCTTCACGCACCCGCACATCCTGAAACATGGGCCGCCGGGTGTTGAAGATGAAGGAATACATGCCCGAGGGGCGTCCGTGAGGAAACTCCCGGCGCAAGACGCGGCCGGTTCGGGCCGCAGGGAAATTATATGCCGTGGCCCAGCGCCCGGCATCATCCTCGACCCAGACGCTCAGCTCGCCTGCCTTGAAAGCCTCGAAGGCAGCGTTACGGTCCCGGTAGTAATCATAGACCACACGGTCAAAATTGAATTGTCCGGCATTTACCGCCAGATCACGGCCCCAGTAATTGGGGTTGCGGCGCAGCACCAAACGCGTGCCTGCATCCACATCACTCACCATATAGGGACTGGAGCCCAATGGAGGCACCAGGGTGGATTCATTGAATTCGTGCTCGGTGTAGTGGGCCTCTGAAAGAATAGGCATGAGCCCCATGATCAGGGCCAGTTCCTGATTGACCTGCGCTGGGTCAAAGACGAACTGCACCGTGCGTTCATCCGGACGCCGCACCTCGGCAACGCGATTATAGAAGCTCCGCATGTTGGGCAGGCCCTCGGTGCGGAGGGTCTCCCAGGTAAAGACCACATCGTCTGCGGTCAGCGGCGTGCCATCGGAAAACCGAACATTGTCGCGAATGACAAAGGAGACCCATGAGCGATCCTCAGGCACTTCGACGCTTTCAGCGATCAACCCATAAAGCGAAAAGGCCTCGTCCGATGAGCGCGCCATGAGGCGTTCGGCAACATAAAAATAGACAGGCCAGGCCGGGGTACCCGAAATAATAAAAGGGTTCAGCGTATCGAAAGTACCGATCTGTGGGATCACCAGCTCGCCGCCCCGAGTCGAAAGGGGTTCGGTGTAGTCGAAATGATCGAAATCCGGGCCGTATTTGGGCTCCCCATGCATAGAAATGCCGTGGCGGGGACCGGTGCCGGGAGAAAGTTCTCCAATTTCTGGGGGGGAAATTTCCTGGGCCTGGGCCGCTCCCATCCCCAGGAATACAGCCAAAATCACCCCGATCATGCTCAGAACCCGCATGGATAGCTCCTTAAGAATCTCTGCCCTGCCATGTAACTGGCCCGGAAACATGACCGAAGCGGGGCAAGGGGGCAACAGTCTCATAACACATGGGTGAATGGAGCCCCGCCGCCCGGCTCGCCTATTGTGCGGCTTTGTTGGGGCCGCTAGCCTCAAAGCCGGGGAAAATGGGCAAATATGACGGGGCAGCGCGCATTATGCGGGCGTTGAGGTTACATAATTGGGTGGCGTTAAGCCTTTTAGCCGCAGGCTGGATCATCACCGGGCTTGTGCGCCCGGCCGAACCTCTGAACGCGGACCTCAGCCTGTCAGCGCATGAACAAGCCCAGCCTCTGCCGAGCGTTATCCTCTCAACCCATATCCTGGCCGCTGGCGCTCATCGCCGTTGGCTCCGCATACTTGAGCGCCGCCCGGAGATGGCAGGCTTTGATGCAGGCATTGTGAAAACGCCGATTTGGGGACAGGTGCCGGTTCACTCCCTCGTGCTGGTGGCGGCGAATCGGGCGGAACTCATCCATGCCTGCGCGGGGCTTCGCGATAGCGGCTATCCTTGCCAGCACTCCTCATTGGATCCCGCCAGTCCGTTTGAGCTGCTGGCTATGCGAGACGCGAGTTTTTCTTCTCTGGTGCCGCCGGAACCCGAAGTCGTGGTGGAGCCCGTCATCGTCGTTGAGGTTGAAGTCGAAATCATTGAGACAGCAGACACCTACGAGGCACCGTGGGTCTGGCTTGACCCCGCCGCAGAGACTGACCCCTCAGTCCTGCGTGTGATCGGGGTGGGGGATATTATGATGGGTACGGACTATCCCAATGTGGCCTGGCATAATTCCAATATTCAGCAAGGCACCTCCGCCGACGAGCTTTTGTCTCCGGAGCTACTGAGCCTGCTCCGGGGCGCTGATGTGGCGTTCGGAAACCATGAGGGCGTGTTGGCGGGGCGGCACTTACCCTCTGCCAAAGATTGCAGCAATTGCTTTTCCTTCCGCAGTCCCACCTATCATGCAGATGTTCTGGCCGATGCAGGCTTTGATCTTATTTCCATGGCCAACAATCACTCCGGCGATTTTGGCGAGGCGGGGCGCATGTCCAGCATTCATGCGCTACAGGAAGCAGGCCTCGGCATTGCCGGGCTGGACCGAGATGGCGCACGCACTGCAACGCAAATCCTCGAGAATGGCGTTCGCGTAGGCTTGATCGCCTTTGCGCCCAACATCGCCACGTTGGACCTGCGCGATGTGCGAGGGGCCGCAGCACGTGTTGCCGAGTTGGCAGAAACCCATGACATCGTCATCGTCTCTTTTCACGGTGGGGCCGAAGGCAACAACGCCACTCGCGTTCCTTTTGCGACCGAGACCTACTATGGCGAAAATCGCGGCGATGTGCGCGTCTTTGCGCGGGCCATGGTGGACGCTGGAGCGGACATCATCTTCGGTCATGGCCCCCATGTGCCGCGCGGGGTGGAGACTTATCGGGAACGCTTCATCACCTACAGTCTGGGCAACTTCTGGACTTATACCGGCTTTACCAATTGGGGCCTTCTGGGCCTTGGGCCGATGGTGGAGGTCGCGGTCTATCCCGATGGACGGGTAGGGGGCGTTGCCATTCATTCCACTCGGCAGGCTGGATATGGCGTGCCGCAAATGGACGAAATGCAAGAGGCTCGCCGCATGGTACTGGACCTCACCCGGCGCGATTTCCCTGCCACCTATGAGCGGCTGACGGGGGCTACCACGCCGGGGTCATAGGTTATTGCGATGTTGCGTTATGAGCCACGACCTCGCTGATAAGGGTCCGAGCCCGCGCCAGTATCCCGATCCGTGATACCCGTGCCGCCGCGTCCGCGCCCGGCGGGGTCAGCTGAACTTCCACCATCGGTATCTGTGATTTGTGACCCGGTTCCGCTGCCATAGGGATCAGCACCAGCGCCGCTATCAGAATCGGTGTAGCCGGAACCTCGCCCTTGATTATAGGTGTCCGATCCGGGCCCGCTGTCCTGATCGGAATACCCCGAACTTCCACGGCCGCGACCCGCTGGGTCTCTACTCGGACCACTGTCGCTATCTGTTAGCCCTGAGCCGGTTCCGCTGCCATAGGGATCAGAACCTGCGCCGCTGTCTGAATCTGTATTTCCGGAGCCTCGTCCTTGATTGTATGGGTCAGCCCCTGAGCCGCTATCCTGATCAGAGTAGCCAGTGCTTCCGCGACCGCGACCCGCCGGGTCTCTACCTGCACCTGAATCACTATCGGTAAATCCCGAACCGGTTCCGCCGTTATACGGGTCCGCGCCGGTTCCGCTGTCACTATCCGTCAATGCATAGGCTTTGCCCGATACCGCGCCGACAGCACCAAAGGCGACTGCCGCACCAGTAACGTTTCGCAAAAACGAACGGCGACTGAGATTTTTTTTGCTGGTCATGTCGAAAACCCTCTTTGGTACCCACCTAGGTTTTACGCTCGAGACGCAATATTATTGGATGATTTTCAAATCGCCGCAAGAACAATCGATTAGTCGCGCTCACGGCGGCGTAGCGCGCAGTTTTGTGGTGGACGCACTCGCTATGCGAGCCATCATTCATGTGACGCCTGAACACCAACGCTCCTGTTCGCGGCACCCTGCCGGGTCTATATTCATGGTAGCGCAGATATGAGAACTGATCGCAGTTAGCGCTAACTCGGTCTGCGTGGGGCGATTCCATATGGAGGAACATCCAATGAAACAGATCAGCACACTAATTATGTCTGCCTTAGCCTTCCTGCTTCTCGCAGCAGCACCGGCAGCAGCACGAGAAATTTCCTGCCCACACGAACAGGTGCGGACAGAAGTTGTCACACCGGTGTCCGATCCCTGGTGGCAGACACCGCAAGTTGGCAGCTTGCAGAATACCCGAGTGGGCAGAGTTGGTGGTGAGACCACATTATTCTGTGAATACCGAGCTTATGGCTCAACAGTATCCGTCATGCGCCATCCACCAGTACGCTTTCAAAACTGCAGCGCCCATTCTGGTGGTTTCACATGCCTAAGAGAAGGCGGCGGGCGTCCGGCAAGAGAAGCTGCATCCGTGACCTACCGGACAGGTCCACTTTCCGTTCCCCAAACCTGGCGCGCCGACCTGGATAGTGGGTCGATCAATTCGGGCACGTTCGATTTTTGGTTCCATGCGGTGACGGCCACTAACCGCTTCCTAGAACCCATGAATGGTGCACGATTTGGTATCTATTCCGGCAGCGGTGCCAGCAAGCAAGATTGCATCGATACGCCCAAGTCGAGCAACAACATTCCCATCCGGGACTTGTCGGAAGGGACCTACGTTTGCTACCGCACCAGCGATGGTCGCCACGGGATCTTCCGGGTCAATGAGCGAGTGGGCCGCAGCCCTGGCACGCTTGAAATCGGGTTCACCACTTGGGAATAGAGCTTATCAAACACCCCTATGCCTCTGGGAACCCACTGGCATAGGGGTTGCTCCTTCTTCTCCCATGCGTCCCGCCACGGGACAGTTTGAGGAGACGGACATGCAGCAATCTGAACTTATCCTACGCGATTGGGGAACCACCGAGGATGTGCCCATGCGTGAAGGCCATCAGATACAGCAGATCACTGTTAATCCCGGCGCGCGCCTGCCATTGCGGATCAATGATTTTCAGTGTGAGCACTGGGTTGTCGTTCAAGGCACTGGCCGCATGACCCTTGACCTTCAAAGCTTCCTTGTGGACGTGGGTGGCTCAAGCTTCATTCCTGCGCGTGCTTCTCACAGCATCGAGAACGTGGGCGAGGACTCTTTACGTATTGTGGCCGTTCACTTCGGCTCCGGCGTTAGCGAGAAATCAGCGGGAGATCCGTCTCTTCAGGGCGATCAGGCAACACCTTCCGGTATTGCGCACTAGGATTTGGGGTCCAAAACAAGGCAATCCAAGCCTGAGCTCAATCCCTCAAGCCACAAAACCGACATATTAACCAGCTATCTTGTTGACCAGAAACGCCTTTGACGTCGACGCCACACAGGGAGTTAACACTTTCGCGAGGTGGTACGCATTTACTTGTACTCTCCATGGCAATCCCCAAAATAGGCCCCTCGAAATCTAGGTAAACCGGTTAACAGGGATAGCCTCTCGGTGAGTTCTTTCCGGATATTGTGGCGAATGCTGACGCTGCCACTTCGCATTTTACCCTGGTGGGGCAATCTGGCTCTGCTGGGGTTCTTGGCGTGGCGCTATCAGAGCTATTTGATTATTGCGGGAACCATAATTGCATTCCACCCCGCACCGGCACCACCGATCTTCATGGCCGAGCCGACAAGTGTCGCCGAAGCCCGGCTTCAGGACCTCCGGCACTTTCGCCACGTAGGACTCAATGAGCGCTCGTTTACCGAAGAGAGCAGGGCGGCTTTCGATGCTGTGGTGGCGGAGCTGACCGCCAGTGTTGAAACCCTGAACGATGCGGAGTTCTCTCTAGGTCTGGCAAGAGCGCAGGCCACGATCAACAATGGTCACTCCAACACATCACTGCCAAATCTTGTGCAGAGCTTTCCCCGGCTGCCAATACGATCGAGCTGGTTCGGCCCGGAACTGCGCATCTTGCGCGCCCTGCCGGGATTTGAAGACCTCCTGGGCGCCCGCATCACCCATATCAATGGTATCGAAGCCGATGAGGTGGCTGAAGCTTTTCGCAGTGCCTATGGCGGCACCGACGCTCATTTCCAGACCCTCAATCCTTTATTGCTGGAGACACCTGCCTTGCTGGCCGCCATAGGCCTGGCAGAGAGCGAAACAGAAGTCCGCCTTCGTGTAGCCCCCCTTAGCGGCAGGTCCACAACACGTGTTCTTAGCCCGGTTACAGCCCAGCCAGAGACGCGGCACATCTATCCTGGCGAACTTCAACTACCTTGGATGAATGAAAGCGCTAACTGGATTTCTTTCACTCCAAACCCTAGGCGTGGGGAGGTGCCTCATTTCCTCCGCCACCCCGAGGCTGGATATTGGATGGAGCTGATACCGGAGATGGACGCCGCGTATATCAGCCTACGTACCAATGTGGATGATGATAGTTTAGAGGAAACGCTCCTCGAGTTCACGACCCGTGTAATCGCGGAACTGACTGAGGCCTCACCCCGCACAATCATATTTGACCAGAGATTTAACTCCGGCGGTGATTTCACGCGCACTGCAGAGCTCATGTCTTCATTAGAGGTGTTGGCTCATGAGGGCCGCGTCTACCTTCTCACCAGCGGCACCACCTTTTCTGCTGCCATTGTAAACCTTGCCTTTGCCGAACAATCCGCTCCGGATCGTGTGTTTATCGTGGGCGAGCCGGTCGGCGACAAGCTGCAGTTCTGGGCGGAAGGGTGGGGCTATCGGTTGCCGAATTCAGGTCTGATCGCACGTTTCTCAACAGGCTTTTATGACTTGCAAAACGGATGTGAGGGGTTGTTCCAATGTCATTGGGGCAGCCGTCACCTCATGCCGGTTTTGGTGGATGACCTGGATGTCGATATTGCAGCACCCATGAATTTTGAAGACTACGCAGCAGGCAGGGACCCCGCCATGCGTTCCATATCCTGGGGCGAAATGGCCCGCCAGTGGGATTAATTGGCGCGCCATTCTGTGATGCGCTGTTGCACCGCTGTAATCTCCTCTGGTGAGAGATCATTTTCTTCGACAATTCGTTCGCACAAAGAGGTTTGTGCCTGATCCGCCTCTGTGGCAAGCGCATTGGCCAGAGAACACCAGAACAATACTTCTCTTTGGTCTTCCTCCACACGCCAGCCATTTGAATAGATCTTGGCCAACTCAAGTTGAGCTTCAACCGAGCCTCTGTTCGCGGCGCGCTCGAACCAGAGCAGGACTTCGGCCAGCCCTTCTTCATTGTCGAGGGCGTGAACGTTTTCTTCGATCAAAACCAAGGGGGCCATTCTTGGGTCTTGATACCAGAGCAGAGCGGCAAGATCCTCAGCTTGCTCTCGTGTGAAATCACCAGTGAGATCAAGTCGCCCATCGCTGACATGCCGCTCAATCTGCTGCGTGTGAATAATCAAATCATCCAGAACAACAGCAAAGCTTGCGCCAATATTCTCTCGGGAAATCCGGTCATAGGTTGCAATGCCATGGTAATCCAGTTGAACCACAACACTTGGTGGTCCTATCCAATACTTCCGCCGGACTTCGGTGCTAAATATTCGGTTGTCCATCAGCGTGCGCCGCCGAACCAATGTGAGGAATTCCGAACCATTGCTGCTGTGAAGTATTTCAGAACCTGGCGGCACATTCCCTTCAAGAGCCGCCTCAATAGAGACGGAGGCATCCACCATTCGCAACTCTAGCCCGTTGGATGGATAATGATGGCGATGGGCCCGAAGGAGCCATTCACCGGACGTACCTCCAACGATTTTGAGAGAGATTTGGCAACACCCGTGAGGCTCTATCAGTGGGCTTCTGCCACTCATCTCTTCAGTCATGCGGATGATCCATGCTATCGTTCCAGAAACAGCACGCTCAGATTGTTGTCGGACGAATTCCTCAGTCAGGGTGACAAGAACTTCACCGCCATCATCAATATCGATATTGATATTCGCGTCTCCAGCTTCATTGATCTGGAAAAGAAACCCCTGCAAGCGCTCCTGTACTGCCGCTCGCTCGTCCAGATTTCTCAAGTGAAAACGAACAGCATCTTCCTCAACCCTTAGATCTTGATATCCTAGATTGTTGGCTAGAAAATCATGACGTACCTCCTGCCGAAGCTGGTCAAGCTGTGCGTCGCCAAACTCCACCTCCAAGAGCAGCTCGACGGTATTGTAATCGTCCCAGAGGGCCTGTGCGTAGAGGTATTGGTCTGCTGCGGATCCAGCTTCCGCACGATGATGCAGTACCTCGAGAGAAGGAGCATCCGCGTCTGGCGAGCACGCCAACAGCAACAAAACCATCATTGCAATGATCAAGGTTTTCACGTCTCAACGAACCCCCTCGCGCTACACGGAAAGAGTTTAACATAAGCACACCTGCAAGCGATTTCAATGCGTGGAGCAGCGGATCAACTGGAACCAAGATCGGCACGCCAGTGGGATTAGGATAGGCTAGGCGCTAACCGCTGCATCCGGCAGGCTACTGGCCTTGGGCAAAGGCACAACCAGCTTGAATGTCGTACCCACACCACTTGTGGATTTAACATCTATCGAGCCACCCATTTGGTCAACAATACCTTTGGTGATTGAAAGGCCCAAACCGGTACCGCCGTAATTTCGTGTAGTTGAAGCGTCCACCTGAACGAATGGATCAAATATGCTCTGTGTCTGCTTTTTGTTCATCCCAATACCGGTATCGGTAACGGTGACGGCGATTGCGTCACCCTCAACATTTTCAACTGAGAGTGAAACCATGCCCGCATCTGTAAACTTGACCGCGTTCGACAGCAGGTTGTGCAGGATTTGCAATATCCGGTGAGAGTCCCCGATGCGCTGATCCTCGACGTTTCCATTGATGGAAACATCAAATGCGATACCTCTCTCTTGTGCTTTGAGGGAATAGATCGACTCCACTTTTTCCACGACACCGCGGAGCCCAAAGCCTTCTTCCTCTAGCAATATCTTACCTGCTTCGAGCTTGGAGATATCCAAGATATCATTGAGAATATTGAGCATGCTCTTGCCCGACTCGTTGATCATATCCACCAGGTCGAGAGACTTTTCATCTTGCAGCAAAATCTCCAGGACCGACGCAGCGCCCAAGACACCGTTCATTGGTGTACGGATTTCATGGCTCATGGTGGCCAGGAA
>JAJFIL010000217.1 GCA_021774965.1 Alphaproteobacteria bacterium | reverse complement strand
GCATTACGCTACCCTATATGATACCTCAAGGTTTCATACTGATACCTATACCGGGCTGTGCGATACCTGAGGGTACACCCGGCAAACAGAGAGGTTTTGTCTCATGACGAATAAGAACCGGCTGTCTTCAGCCCAATTCATGGATCGCTTCCTGAGGCGGATCGCCATAGCCACGTTTTTGATCTCGGTGTACCTGGGGCTCACGGTGGTGATGGAATATGTGAGTGGCGTTACGGCAGACCGGATCGACATGGCAACCCTGGCCCTCGGGATCATCGCAGTGATCCTGGTCGTGCCCTCCTTGCTGCTCTACAAGATCAAATACCCCGGCTCCAGGCTTCAGCCGGACAGCTTTGTGGCGGATGCCTAC
Source organism: Alphaproteobacteria bacterium (assembly GCA_021774965.1). Lineage (GTDB taxonomy): Bacteria > Pseudomonadota > Alphaproteobacteria > JAJFIK01 > JAJFIK01 > JAJFIK01. The sequence continues at coordinate 5,636 of JAJFIL010000217.1, read as the reverse complement.
CGCCAGGCGACAGAGCGCTCCTTTGGCCTGACATTCATCTTTCTGGTGCTGTTGGGTACCTGGGCGAACAATGACCCTGCCCCGTTTACGGCCAGCATCGCCATCAATGCCACCCTCGCCCTTTCTCTGGCGATCTTCTCCGTCAACTTTTTCTATTTGACCCGCCCCGTCGCGGGCGAAGAAGACGATGATTTTGACAGGGAGAAAGGTGCATGAGTGCCGAACTGACAAACCGCATTCGCGTCTTTCGCGCCGAGCACCAATTGAGCCAGAGCGATCTGGCCGACCGCATTGGCGTAACACGCAAGACCATCAGCACCATTGAGGTGGGCCGCTTTGTGCCGTCCACCATCATCGCACTCAAGATCGCCGATTATTTCAACGTGCCGGTGGAAGAGATTTTCACCCTCGTCAAACACCCCTCCAAGGAGGGAACCTCATCGTGAGACACGCTCTCAATCCGTAAATCGTCAGCGCCCTCGCCTGGGCTGCCGGCATGTCTCCAACGGTGGCATCACTTTCATTTATTAGCTCTCTAGCGAACTAATATCATTTGCTTGCTAATAGTTATCTAGTCAACTAATTATGAGCTATGCGATTTGATGATGAAAACAACCCTATGGTGGCTTGGGTCAACCTGATCCATGCCTCAACGCACCTGCGCGAGGGCCTGGATACCGAAATGCAGGCGCAGCTGGGCATTAGCCTGGCGGAGCAGGATTTTCTCAAGCAAATCAACGCAAATGATGGCGCCCTAAAGCTCAGCGAGCTGGCCCGGCGGATCTATTTCTCAAAAGCGGGCATCACCAAAATGCTGGACCGGCTGGAGGCGCAGGGCCTCCTCACCCGCGAGCCCATGCCTGAGGATCGCCGCGCCATGCGGGCCGTGCTTACGGACAAGGGACGCAGCACGGTGGCCCGATCTCGGGAGGTCCTGAGCCAGTATCTGGAAGAAAATTTCCGCGCTCATCTGAGTGATCGGAATGTGCGCCAACTCAACTATGCCTTAAAGGAACTTCTGACGGGCCTTGGCGCATGGGATGGCCAGCTTGCACAACTTGAAGGCGCCGCAACGGACTAGGCCCCTGCCCTTTAGAAACTCAGTATTTGTGCGCATTCTCACCTATGCGCCTTGTATGATCTGCACTAGGCTTGCCGCAAAATAAGACAGAGTCGAGGGGACTCCATGGCTAAGAACGCACCGACTTTCACAGGCTCCATTCCAAAAATCTATGATGAAGGCCTCGGGCCTGTCATCTTTACTCCCTATGCGGATGATATCGCCGCCCGAGCGCACAAGCTGGCTCCGCGCGCGGTGATCGAGCTGGCCGCAGGCACGGGTATTGTCAGTCGCGCTGTGCGAGATGCCTTGCCCAAAAAGTCAAAACTCCACTCAACCGATTTCAGCGAAGAGATGCTGGAAGTTGCCAAGTCGCGCTTTGAGGATGGTGAAAACATCAGCTTTGAAGTTGTGGATGCCATGGCCATCCCTCACAAGGATGCCAGCTTTGATATGGTGTTGAGCCAGTTTGGAATTATGTTTTTCCCTGACAAAGTGGCGTCCCTCCGCGAGGCATTGCGTGTGTTGGAACCAGGCGGAACCTATCTGTTTAATGTGTGGGACAGTTGGGACAACAATCCTTGGGCTGCGCGAGCCCATGAGACGGCATCAAAGTTCTTCGATGGCAACCCGCCAGGGTTTTACCAGATCCCGTTTCATTATCATGACCCAGCTCAAATCGCGCGCGACCTTGAGACAGCTGGGTTTGAGAACATCGAAATCGAAGTTATAAAAAAAGATGGTGCGATTTCCTCTACGTCGGCGCTGGCCAACGCGGCGGTGTTCGGTAATCCGTTGGCGGATGAAGTCAGGGCCCGCGAGGGCGACACTACGCCGGAAGACGTTCGCGATGCCATTGAGACCGCCCTCATAAAGGCCTTTGGCCGCTCGCCGACCACCATGCCCATTTCGGCATTGGTAATCACGGCCAAAAAACCAACGGCGAAGAAAGGCTTCCTCGCAAGGATGTTTGGCAACTAGCGCCCAGCGAAGACTACAATGCCAGCTGCAATCTCATCGGCCCGCCCATATCCAATGGCGTGATCGCCATCGGTAAAGCGATGGATCTCCGCATCAGGATTTAGCTCCTCCAGACGCGTGGCCGAGATGATGGGGATCACACTGTCATCTTCTGAAAAGAAGGCCTGAACTGGAATGCGGGCCTGGTGAACATTTGCAAAATCCACCTGGAATTCTCCTCGGCCAAAGGCCCGGATTGTATCCAGCAAGGCGTGGTCCAGCCCGCGATAATCAAATTGCCGGGCGAAATCGGCAGTAAAGGCCTCAGGATCCGGCGCATAATCATCAAACCCGTCCGTGAGCCCCTTTTGCATGAGATTTGCCCCCAAGACGCGGAACACCCACTCCCCCACCAGGGGGCTGAACATTATTGGCGAGACCTGCCCCTCGGGCACGGCCAGTCCCGCAGGTGCGATCAAGGTCATGCTTGCCACGCGTTCGGGGTGAAGATTGGCGAAATGAGTGACGATGGCCCCACCCATGGAATAGCCCACCAGGTGTACAGGGGCATTGCTCCCGGGCCGGGCAGCAGCGATGTGATCCAATAGATGACCCAGCTGCCCGGTGTATCGATCGACCCCATAGGTGCCCGAAGGCCGGTCCGAAAACCCGCGCCCATAAAGATCAAAACTGAGGACATCAAAGCCCGCCGCCGTCAGAGGCGCAAAATAGTCGTTGTAGACAAAGCTGGGGGTGGAATAGCCGTGGACCAGCACGATTAGAGGCCTTGCCGGTTCCTCATTCGAAGCGGCACCCTCCCCGTTTGCCGTCTCATGGCGAAAATGCGTGGCCCCGGAAGGCAGAGCGGCAAAATCATGGGCCGTTCCCGCCTCTTCCAGATGTGCGCGTTCGGCCTCATTGAGGGGTTTGAGCATCCAGCCGGTGACAGCATAGCTTAACACCAGACCGCCAAAGGCCAGCGCCACAACCCAGACAATCCAATTCACGATGCACTCTCCCACTTTTAATCCCAGCTGGGACCACATTTACCCCACCCATTGAACCACTCGTCGGGCCATATGTCTTCATCGGTTTTTGGGTTTAATCTTGGATCAAATCTGAGGCCAAAAGCCCCTTGTCGCCTCAAGAGACGGCCCTATAGTCTGGCCGAAGCGAATCTACCCGAGATTCGCCAGTCGTCTTGGGGCCTCTCTTTCGTGTCAGACTTTATCCCTCTTTCCTTTGTGAACGGTGCGTATCTTCCTTTGCTGGAGGCGTGGCGCAAGCTTTCCGATGCCGCCCTGCCCCAGGCCCCACATATTTATTGTATGGACATGGAGGCCTTTGAGCACTGCGAGGGTGATGATCGCTTCAAAGCCCTCAAGCCGCCTGTCTTTGAGGATTTTTCAAAGCTGGGCATGCACCGACGGCTCCGGTACTTCTGGATCCGGCGCTTTGATGTGTTGGAGGACTACCTCAAGACCGGCCAAAGCTTTATCCACACCGACCTGGATGCCTTCTGGCATAAGGATATTACGCCAATCATCGAGAGCATCGACGCGGACATTATCATCTCCCGAGAGTTTGGCATGCCCAAACCAGCCGTGAACACCTGGGGCTTTGCCGTATGCTGCGGGCTTTTCGCCGTACGCCCCACAGCGGCCTCCCGCGCCCTGTTTGCGGCATGGCGGGCAGAGCTTCCCAAAACCTTCCACGATCAAATTGCGCTCAACACACTTCTTCTTGATGCTGATATTCAGTGGGGCGATATTCCCAGTACAGATCTTCCGAATACAGATACTCTGAATACCGAATATCTGCATACGTACGGTACCGTAGAAATTGCCGGAGAGGTTGTTCGCGTGGCGGTGCTCAACGATGCGACCGTCGCACGCCAAGGGCCTGCTGGAGACCCTGCCCGCTTTCCTTTCGTCTCCCATCCGTTTTTCGAGCGCAGCCAACAAAAGAGTTGCTTCAAGCTCTACACCGCATTTTGCGACATTGGCCTGCCCCGGTTTGACACCGACCAGCGCGAAGCAGCCCTGGCGGGCCTCAACCCTCAGGCCCTCAAACCGCGCGAGGTCCAGGACTATCTCGCCCTGTGCTGGGCCATCAGCCACGGCGGCGCGGACGCCGACTGGCTGGTCCACCGGGCAACTCTTGCGGCCAAGGCGGGGAATCACAAAGCCGCCGCGGTTGATCTGGAGGCAGCCCTGGAAATGCAGCCGGGCCATTCCGCTGGCGCACTGGCCCTGTTTGATGCCTATCGCGAGGTGGAAGACGACGCGGGCCAGGCCCGCATGACCATGCGCCTGTCCCATCAGCACCACGCCGACAAACTGACCCAGCGCGCCATTGCCAAGCGCATGGCATTGGCGAAAAAACCCGTCGCGGCTTCATTATTTGCCTCACGCGCCCTGGGGCTTGCGGCCGGCGAACGGCTAGCCTATTGGCGCGAGCTATGGAGTAGAAATTGACCGATCAGCCCGCCAAGTCTTCTCCACCAGCCAGTCCCCTGACTGAAATCGGCAATCAGGTGAAGACCGACAAAGCCACGGTAGTAAAATCCGCCCACGGCTACACCCTTGTTTATGATCACCTTTTTGAGCCCTTGCAGGATAAACCCCTTCATCTGCTGGAATTGGGCCTGTGTATCGGAGGCCCTGAAACCGGCGCCCCGGCCAGCCGGGAAGTGGAGGCTGCGCCGTCGCTGGAGCTGTGGCAGAACTACTTTGCCAACGCGCAGATCTACGGCTTCGATATCTCGGACTTCACAGGCTTTCAAAACGATCGCTTCAGCTTCCGCCAAGGCGATTGCGGCAACAGAGCGGACCTGGAGGCTATCAGCGATTGGAAGACAGACTTTGATGTCATCATCGATGATGCCTCCCACGCATCTTACCATCAGCTGCTGACTTTTGAGGTGCTGTTTCCCAGGCTCAAACCCGGTGGGCTCTATATTATCGAGGACACCCACTGGCAGCCCCAAATGATCGAACGCGCCCTGCCCCCTTGCCCCACGGCGCAAGCAACATTTCTGCACCTGCAAAGCATGGGTGCCTGGCCTGCCCTGGATAACCTGGACGCGGCGAGCTTCGACGACCACTTGGCGCAGATCGAGGGGTTTGAGGTCTACCGGCACTCGGCGCTGGAACATATGAAAGACACTTATGCGGGCGAGCACCGTTTCTGGCACCGTTCTGACACCCTTGGCGGGCGCCTTTTTCGCGCCGTTGGCATTGCCCGGAACAAAAGCCCGCGGGCCGGGCTCAAAGATTTGCTGCGCGACCCAGTCAAACTAATTGTTATCCACAAGGCGCATACGGATGCGGCATCTCTATAGACAGGGCCCAGATAATCCTTGATCGTTAAGCTTGAAAACACGCCGTGCCGCAGTCAACAAAGGTTCGCTACTTCGCATGAGTAAATTCCAAATGTCCCGGTGGCAGATCGGCGCGTTCGTCTTGCCTGCGATCCCCCTTTCCGCTCTGGGCTTGCCCATCACGGTGTATCTCCCGCCCTTTTACGAGCAGCTGACTGGCTTGGGTGTCGGAACGGTAGGTCTGATTTTTATGCTTGCCGGATTTTGGGATATATTTACTGACCCGGTACTGGG
>JAJFIL010000216.1 GCA_021774965.1 Alphaproteobacteria bacterium | reverse complement strand
CACCTCGTCAGGGATTTTAGCCGCAGGAGGCAAGGGCAACAACCGGACGGCGGCGACTTCCAAAAGAAAAGCCGCATTGCCCGTCTGCTCGCTCCAGTAAGACGCCCGGATGGGATAGTTTTTTAACAGCCGGGTGACTGCGTCCAGCACAGGCTCCAGCCCCTTCACCGCTTGAGCCAGGGACTGCAAATCCTTTTCAGCAAACGGGTTCATGAACCATTGGACTTCCCTAGGAACGTCCAAACTCTCATCCACGGGCCGGGCATAAAATTCTTTCAGGATGCGTTGAAAGTCGGCGACAAAAAAAGAGGCGATCACATCCGAAAAATACGGGTAGTTCAATAACAGGAACCTCGGGTCCGAGCGGATATTAAGCCCATAGGCTTCCAGCTCGTTAGCGGCCCCGACAAACTCCTGAGTCAGATGCTGGGTTTCGTGCAGGTGCGTCTCATTGCCATAAACCAACGAGTCAATCAGAATCGTGCGCGGAAAAATACGGATAGCGTCAAACGTCGCATGGGCAAATTGCCGCGGCGCTAGCAGTTCATCCGCCCAGGGCTGGATGATGTATTGTTTGAGAGGGACCGTTGCAATGTCAGGGCGCAGATGCTGAAGCCGGAGAAGAACTTCTTGCACCCGGACTGCGGCCCGGTCCAGAAGTTCCCGCCCCTGATGGCATTTTCCACAGCCATAGGCTTTAAAACCCGGAATGGAAAAACGAATTTTTCCTGCGATGCCGCCCAGGTCAACCTCACGACTTACAATATCCGTGAGTTTGAAGTCATCCAGAGAGCGCTTGGGCTGATGCTTAGAAATCAGACGGTGCAGTTCACCAGCGCCCACTTGCTTTTGGGCGCTCCAAACGGGGCTGGAGAAAGCGCTCATGCCAACGACAAAAGCCAGCAGGCAAATTATCAGCCACCGATTTTTAACCACTGGGCGTATTGAAATATTTCGTTTCCCGGTCGCAGGTTATTTTCTCACCAGATTCAACCGTTGCCAGACACTGATGACTTTACGGCCATTGCGGTCTTCTTTAACGCCATCCCATACGGCAAACGCCACCAGCGCGGAATCGCTTCGATTGAAATCGATGTCCCACTTTCCGGTTTTGGCCATATCGCGCAGAAAAACCACCGTCCAAACGCCGTCCTTCCATTCCCCGTAACCCTCGACATTTTGGTTGTCGGCGGGTTGCGGCGTGATCGTCCCAAACCCTTCCGCGTTCAGTTCCTCAACCGCATTCTCTTTGGTCGCGTTCAACCGGGCCACCGGATTGGACATGATGCCACCGTAAATCAAAGCGTCCATATCCACACCGCCACCGGCATATTCCAGTTCATCCTCGGCCTCCATCGTTTCCTCAAGACCGGCTTTCCAATGCCAGATGTTCACCGGCTTGTTGCGGTTGCCCATGCCAAAAAATGGCTCGTTGTGTCCGTGGGTATGAAGCGTGACCGAACCCAGCGCAAACTGCACCGCCGACCCATCGCGGAATATATCGGACGTCAATTCCGAAAAAGCATCGTGAGTGGGGTCTTCCCAGCGCAAACGAACGGCCAGCTGTTCCCCATTATGGATAGCCGCCACATTAATAGTTTCTACCGCCCCGCGACGCGCCGACAGAGGCCGCAAAACCAGATCTGTGCTTTGTATGCCTTTCCAGACCGGGCTGTTCACATCGGTGTCCAGTTCCACCCCCACCGGCAGTGCATACAAATCCGTTTCAAATTCCGCCTTCTTGAATTTTCTTTTGAAAATAGAGCGAATGTAATGGACCAGCGCCCAGCGGTCATCCACTGGCAAATCGGAGTAAGCCCGCATGGGCGTTCCATCCAACCCGGTGCTCAGGGTGCGAAAAAGATCTTCTGCCCTGTGGCCGGATTTTAAGGCGTTGGGATCGGTGATATCATGCACGAACACCGAGTGCTTCCAGGCGTCCATCAGCGAGTCCGAAAATTTTCCATCTCCGGCTCCTTTCGCGCCATGACAATCCACGCATTTTTGTTCGGTGAATAGTTTTTTGCCTCTGGCAACCAACTCTGCGGTGGCGGCGGGCGCGACGCCAGGCTCGACGGATGCCAACGGCTTCTCTTTTTCAAACCGGGGTGAAAAACTCTTGATCAGGTTGATCAACGCCCAGGTGTCCTCAGGAGAAACCGCATCCCCCCAGGCGGGCATGGAGGTTCCCGGAACGCCTTTAATGATCGTCCGGTACAAGTCTTCATCGCGGGGAAGAGAACCGGTAGGCGTGGAGCGGAATTTGAATATTCCCTTACGGAAATCCCGCGGCCAGGGGTACAGATACTCGACTGCCGCGCCGCCGCCATTGCCGTCCTCGCCATGACAAAACACACACATGTGCAGATAAATATTGCGGCCCCGGGCAAGAAGGGCTTCTCCGCCGGCTTGTGGTTTTTCCTGGCCCATAGTATCGTGCGCGCCCCGGGTGCGGAACAAACTGTCCGGTTTCCCGCCGTGGTCGCCGTGATCCATTGGAGCAGGTTCCAGCCGGTATTCTTCGCCCGGCGTCACCGATTTTTTCTGATGGTCCATCATCCCATGATCCATCGTTCTGTGATCCATCGATTGCATGGAATGCTCCCGGTCTTTGGCGTCTTCAGAAAACACGGGAGCGGGAATTAAAAGCAAAACCGTCAAACAGAGAATCTGCCAATGGATCGGCACAACAGACCGGCAACACCCGGTCGGTGAAATTATGGTGTGTTTCATGATTCGTCCTCAGTCGGGAAACAAAGCGCCAACACCTTTTTTATATAATTTTTCGGGCCGCTTAAGGGAAACCCCTAACCCTTGGGAGTGCGGACCATTTTGACTCCCTGGTCCAGATCACCCAATTCTTTCAGGTTAAAATAATTCTCCTTGTGGCCCAGACCAAAATACCAGGCATTATCCAGACCGCGTTCGTTTGCGGTCCACAAATAATAACTTCCCCTCGCTGTAAATTCCTCAGGCAAACCAATCCCCTCGCCATCCTTGCTTTTCACCGAGCGCGAGGCATCCCAAAGATTATTTAATTCCTCTAAAGTCGGCAATCGCCAGTCATTGTGGCCGCCAAACTTCTGGGAATTTTTTTTATCGACATACTCTTGCGCTTCGTACCAGTTGACTCCTTTTTTCAATTCGTGAGACGAATCGGCTCTCTGCCACACCAATCCCGTCTGACGGTCGATCACGACGTCCCCTTTTGTTTCAAAATGAGAGCCTGCAGACGGGGCCGCAAAAGCCGGAGAGCTATTGAAGACTGGGAATAGCAATAAAGCAAAAAGCAATATACAGATGGTTTTAAAAAGCGATTGGGCAGGGAAAGTATCATTCATACCAGACTCTTGATTCATTTCAGATATTAGTTTCATCTACAATGTTCAGGATGGTAACACTCATTATACCGAATGGGCTCCTGCAATTGAAACCAAAACCTTTGCCCCGGCCCGCCACGAGTTCCATACTGCGAATCGCCTGTTTAATCAAATAATTACTTCATATTTGCCCCTAAAATCAACCCGCACGAGGTATTTTTTCCAGCCGTCTGACAGGGGTTGCACTCTTTGGATGATAACGTTTACAATCCCTTGGAATTGAAATCTTTTTGGGAAAATCCATGAACCTGATCCACGCACCCAAATTAAACGCGCAAAACCTGCCCTGGTTCAACGTCAAAGCGCCTCTGGATTTGCCCGACCTGCAAGGCAAACTGGTCCTGTTGGACTTTTGGACGTTTTGTTGCATCAATTGCATTCATATCATTCCAACGCTCAAACGGATTGAAGAAAAGTTTCCCGATTCGGTGGTGGTCATCGGCGTTCATAGCCCGAAATTTCCTGGGGAAAAACTGACCGACAATGTTGCCAAAGCCATCGATCGTTACGAGATCGTCCACCCCATCGTTCACGACGCCAATTTTACTATCTGGAAAAATTACGCCGTTCGCGCCTGGCCGACCCTTATTATCATCGGACCCGACGGCTATATTCTCGGACAGCTCCCCGGAGAGCCGGACCCGGAAATGCTGGAAGCCGCTGTCGCTCAAGCAGTGGAGGACATGGAGCAAAAAGGCGTCCTCCAAGCCAACGCCGCCAAGCTTTTAAGCCCACCGCCAATCCCAGCGGACACCACTCTCCGGTTTCCGGGAAAAATCGCCTACAACCCGGAAGCCGATGAATTCGCCATCGCCGACGCCAATCACAACCAGATCGTG
>JAJFIL010000215.1 GCA_021774965.1 Alphaproteobacteria bacterium | reverse complement strand
ATTCGGATGGACTGCAAAAGTTCAAGGACGCCACTGATCGGCAGGAGATCAAATATGGCGAGGGACTGCCCGGCATGGTTCTGGCTACAGGCAAGCATACGTGGGTTCGCGAGGTGCCAAGGGACCCTCGCTCCCGGCAGGGACGGTTTAGTGAAGACTGTGGAATCGTCAGCGGCTTCGCTTTCCCGGTGCTCATTGGCCGGGAAGTGGTGGGGGTCATGGAATTTTTTTCCACGTATCCGGTTCCTCCAGACCAGCGGCTACTGGACGTGGTGGACCAAATTGGCACTCAACTGGGCCGGGTCGTGGAACGCAAGCGCTCCGAGACCGCCATCATCACGGCCAGGGAAAAGGCCGAACAGTCCCGGCAAGAAGCGGACCGCGCCAGCCGGTCCAAAAGTGAATTTCTGGCCAACATGAGCCATGAAATCAGGACTCCCATGAACGCCATCATTGGCATGAGTGACTTGCTGGCGGAAACGCCTCTCAATGCGGAACAAATGCAGCTACTGCAAGTTTTCCGGGGCGCGGGGAACAATCTATTGACGTTGATCAACGATATTCTCGACCTCTCCAAAATTGAAGCCGGACAAATTGAACTGGAGACGATTGAGTTCAATCCCAGGAGCCTGGTGGAAAAAAACATCGAAATTCTGGATTTAAAATCTCAGGAGAAAGGCCTGCCTCTCAATTACCACATTTCCCCGGATGTCCCCAACCGGCTCCTGGGAGACCCGCATCGGCTCCGCCAGGTGCTGACCAACCTCATAGGCAATGCCATCAAGTTTTCGGAACAGGGAGAGATTCTCCTCAGAGTGGAAAAAAAACCGGAATCCGGCGATTCAGGCGAACTGCTGTTTTCCATTTCGGACGATGGCGTGGGGATTCCTGCTGATAAACTGGAAACCATTTTCTCCAGCTTTTCGCAAGCCGACTCCTCCACCACCCGAAAATTCGGGGGCACGGGCCTCGGACTCTCCATTTGCAAAACACTGGTTGAGCTGATGGGCGGTAAGATCTGGGTGGAAAGCAACGTCAATCAAGGCAGTACGTTTTTTTTCACGGTGCATTTTTCCGTTCCCGATCCACTGGAAACGCCGCAGACAGAAAAGCCCGAAAAACTGATGGGTGTAAAAACGCTATTGATTGAGCATCGTCCCTCCATCCGGGGAATGATCCACGACCAGCTTCTGGACTGGGGAATGTCCGTCAAAACCGTGGAAAACGCGGAACCAGGGTTCCGGGAGCTGGAAAAATCCAAAGATGCTAAAACTCCCTACCAGTTGCTCCTGATCAACAGCCGGCTTCCCGCCATTGGCGGCTTCGGATTTCTGAACCGGGTTTCCACAGAGCTTAAATTGCAGCCCGCCACTGTCATGATGATGCCCATAGACACTCGTGAGGGAGACATCGACCAGTGCCACAAAATGGGAGTGGTCGATTATATGACCAAATTTATTCAACAGGATGTTCTGCTAAAAAAAATCTATGCCGCCCTGGGTCACGAAGAAGCGGTCGAAACCGTCATTCCGAACGCAGTACCTCAAGAAGATCCGCAATATACGGATGCCTTGAAAATTCTTCTGGTAGAGGACTCTGAAGACAACCGGTTGCTGGTTCAATTGTATCTGAGCAAAACTCAACACCAACTCGACATGGCGGAGAATGGCGAAGTGGCGGTCGGCATGTTTAAGAAAAGTGATTACCATCTGGTGTTGATGGACATGCAAATGCCGGTCATGGATGGATACACCGCCACGCAAAAAATACGGCAATGGGAAGAACGGCACAACCGCCCTCAAACACCCATCATTGCGCTCACTTCGCACGCTTTGAAAGGGGATATGGAAAAATGCCTGGCGGCGGGCTGTTCCGAGTATATGTCCAAACCCATCATAAAATCTAAACTTCTAGGAACCCTCCAGAATTATTCCCGGACAGAACCCAAGCGTGGCAAAAACCAGGTCGTTTTATAAGTAAGCCTGCGACTACTTGGAGGGAAAGTATGAATGGAAGAAGAGTTAATAATCCTATGAGACAACCGTTCTCCACTTGGTGCTTTTCAGATAGATGAGCATATTGGGGGAATGGGGCATATGGTTCACTGAAACCACTTCCCAATAACGGCTTCCCCAGTCGGACAGTTTTTTCTCCAGCTCCATAATTTCACTTTCAGAACTGGGAATGGGTTCTTTCAGAACTTTATAGTTCCATTGAAATTTTTCATAAGACGCACTCATAAACGACCCTTCCTCTCACAAAATTTATCTTCTGACCATCCGTTATTATCAGAACAGGTCAAAACCGCATCCGTTTTGGCCCGCAAGTTTTAAAAGTCCCCCTCCCTACATAAAGCAAAAGCAACCTCTATGCCAAATGATACTGATTGAATTATAAAGACTTACAAATCGAAAACTTTTCCACAGCTTATCCCCAAATGCTAATACTCAAAAAATCACGATAAAACATCATTTAGGTGGGCAAACCCCATTATTTCAGGGTAAAACTTAAATTTCAGACGATTTCCCGTCCTTTTCAGAATAAATATAAAGCATTGTTTTTATAGCTGTGAATAAGTTTTTTCGCCCATTAATGAAGTTGTTCGAACCCATTGAATTCACTATTTTCTATAGGTCCCAGAGGAGTTATCTGTTTCAACCTTCCGGATTACGGAAAAACCATTACCGCAAAATTGCAAAAGTGACATTTTTTGTTACTTCAAGTTACTTTTCTCGTTTAAATCGGTTGATTACAACCAGCATTCCAGCCTCCCGATAACCTCTTTGGATTTCAGGACCAACTCTACCTTTTGTTTTTTTGCGACTTAATTTTTCTGGCATGGCTATTGCTTTTACTCAGGCTAACGGGAGTCATTCCCGATGGTCCAAACCGAGATCGCAACGGTCTGGCAACTGCGCTATTTTGACTAATTTGTAAGGAGACTCATGTTATGGCAAAGTCCTTGTTTTTTCGGAAGGCTCTTTTAAGGGTTCTTGAAATTTATCTGGGTCACCATCATCCTTTGGTTGCCACATACCTCGCCTACCTGGGCAGGCATTACAACACTAAAGGCAACTGCGCCAAGGCAGAGCTGTTTTTTGTCCGGTCCTTACAAATCAGGGAAGACGTTTTTGGTCCAGAGCACCCAACCGTAGCAGATTCTCTCAATCGACTGGCGGGATTGTATGAAGAGATGAGCGATTTCAACCGATCCGAGTTTCTTTATAAACGCGCCCATAAAATTCAAAAGGAACACCCTGCTGAGGCGGTTGCCTGTTAATTTTTGCCGGGGCAGAAAATTCCGGTTGCGCCAGACGATCCCTTAGCCCAAGGATCAAGGCGCACGACTAAAGGTTTGGCGCCTTTGCTCAAATCCTCCGCACCAAACTTTTCATCCACACTTTTTCACTCCCGCCAATCTCCCTCCCCAACGGGCTTAGATGGTTACAAACCCTATCCGCAGGGGCTATTGGGTATTAAATTTTTTTAATTTATTTTTTGTGGACCTGCCCCGGCAGGAGAACCATAATAAAACTATGAGGAATCGGCTGGGAAGCGCCAAAGGATCTGGATGCTTCTATCCAACTCCGTCCAGCGCCGATCAATGGTTTTACGGCTTTCACTCAGGTTTTTTTATGCGTACTCAATCAAATAAAAAATTCAACGAAAACAAGCTGATAAAGATTTTAAACCTTCTCGACAGCCCCATGGACGGAGAGGTTTTAGCCGCCGCCAAATCTGCGGCCCGCTATTTAAAAACCCACGGGGAATCGTGGAACGAAGTCATTCAGAAATCCCAGCCGCCGCCATTGGAGCCGCGCCAGGACCCGGGGTTTATGCGCTTAAGAGACGCGGTGATCCTGAAACGCACCCAACGCGCCCGCCTGCTTGCCGTAAGGCTAACCAATGGCTTGATCGAAAACCTCTGGTTTCCCTGCTCCACTCTCAGGGAAGTTGGCAACGCAATTTATGCCGCGCAATGGATTGTTGAACGGAAGGAAAACGAGTTGCTTGCGGAAAACAATTCCTCGCATATTCGGGTGGAACGTAACTGATCGGCGCATGGATCATTCAGGAGGGGAGGCCGAATCCAAAAGGGCTGTTGAGCAAGAACCCATCGTCAGGGTCCCTGGAACTATAAAGTTTCTATACCAAAAAATTTCAAGAAAGAAACCGCAGCCCAAATACCAATACTGGCAAAAAAACCTAACGCAACGGCGATCGAGATAAAAAGAACGCCGAGCTTGACAACTTCTCTAAAAAGATTTCTTTTCATAAATACTTTCCCAAACCCAGTAGAACGTCACCTTCAACTGGAGAGACCAGCTATTTTTATACGGCCCTTAGGGACCATGGATAAACCGAAAGACATAATAACATTTTGTTTACAAAA
>JAJFIL010000214.1 GCA_021774965.1 Alphaproteobacteria bacterium | reverse complement strand
TTTCTGGTTCTGATGTTGCCGCAATTGGTTTGCTGGTACAAACTCAACGGGATTCCCTTGCCTCCGCGCCACCTGCATTTTGCTGGGGAAGGCTTGGCAGGGTTCGACCTGTCGGTGTATCTAATAAAGTTATCTTCCCTTTTGTGGAGTCCGAAATGGGGATTAATTTTATCCATGCCGGTGGCGCTGGCAGGGCTTTTCGGACTGTTTCTGAAAAGCGAGTTTCTGAAAGATATCCGTCTCGCGCTCTTGGCCTATCTGGCAGGAATATTTTCGATCATTCTTTTATACCCGGAAGATTCTGCGTCTTACGGTCACCGGCACCTGATATCGGCGCTTCCGGTATTTGCGTTGGGGTTGGCCCGACTGCTTGAATGGTGTTCGCACCGCAAATTCCTGTGGCCCGTGGCATTGAGCCTGGTCAGCTTCGGAGTGCTGGTGCAATATTTCATGATCGTTCAGTACAAGGTCTCTCTGCCCTACAACCACCCGCAGTTCACCTGGGAGGCATTGACAAATATTCCTCACCTGCTTCTGGAGCGGCTCGGTCAATTGTTGCGCTCGACGAATTTTTTTAAGTTGATATTTCTGGACAATCTCGCGGAAACGAATTTTAGGGATATTCTTTTCCTGATGATATTCCCCGTCACCCAATTGATTGCCATCCTTGGGGTCGGCTGGCTGGTTGTCCGGTATCCTTGTAAAGACCGCATTAAGGCTATTTTTTCTTCGCCCCAAATTCTGATGGGAACGGGAGTGTTCACGTCCCTTGTGCTCATTGGTATTCTACTCGGGGCAGTTCCCGCTAAAACCCAAAACGAGATCCAGGCCAGAAAGGACTATTTCAAGCGGTTGCAGACAGGCGACTCCCTGTTGGCGGGCGGAAAACTGGAACAGGCGCGATCAGCTTATCAGCAAGCGGCTGAAATATTGCCCTCGCACTGGAATCCCTATTTCAGGCTGGGAGCGAGCTGGAATGTCCAGGGCAATCGGGATCAGGCCAACGCTTTTTACGCCAAGGGGTTGCAAATCAATCCAACTCATACCGTGGCGTTGACCCATTATGGCAATAACCTGAATTTTTTAGGAAAACTTGAGGAAGCGGAAAGCGCACTGCAAAATGCGATTCGTTCCTGGCCCCTCAATAAAACCGCTTACGATGCTCTCGCACAGGTGTATATTAAAATGCAACAACCCGAACAGGCGGTGGCTTCGCTCAAGCGGGCGTTGGATGTGGACCCGAACTACGGACCCGGCCACGCCAATCTGGCGGTGGCGTATACTATATTAAATCGGCGGGAGATGGCGGTGGTGCATCTGAACCGGGCCGTGGCGCTGGGTGTCAGTGGCCCTGTGATTGATCAACTGGTGAATTTGTACAATAAAAAAACTTCTGGTGCGAAGCCGCAATAAATATTTAAGGGTGGTGATACGATGATTGACGAAATAGACTACTTCCCCAAAAGGGATAAATATAAGAAAACAAAGGGTGGCGATAGCGCCGATGAATGGGATGCCTTGAAAAAAGTCAAAACCGGGCAGGAGGCTGACAAAGGCAAATCCCCCAAAAAACCGGAAAAAGAGAAAACTTCAAAAAATAAAAAAGAACAGGAACCGGATGAATAGTTATTTTTTCCTTATGCCGAACTTCCCTTGTTCCCCGCCTTTGAAAAAACTGAGCCGGTCCTTTCAATTTCCGAAACTTTGAAAAATGTACCGTCCAGAAGTCAGATGGTATAATATCTGGAACAATATTCCCTTAACAAACGACCTGGAGTTGGCTCATGACCGTGATTCGCAATTGGCATGTAAGGTGTGCTCATTTATATATGGCAGGAATTCTGGCGGTTTTTATGCTATGGCCTGTTCAGGCATTTGGCGATATCGTCAAGATTCTCACTGAAGGGGATTCGGCATTAAAGAAAAAAGAATACGCACTCGCGGAAAAAATATTTTCCCAGGCCCTGGAAACACATTCCGATAATTTCCGGGTTTTGAAGGCTTTGGCTGATAGCAAGATTGGCTTGAAAAAATATCAGGAAGCCAGTGATTTGATCGACAAAATTCTGGCGATGCCCGTGACCAACGGCAAGCAGGTGCTTGTAACCCTGGAAGGCGAAACCGAACCTTTGAAAGCGGAATTGGTGGATGAAACGGTTATTCTAAAAGAAGCTGGTAAGAACAATATGCGAAATTACCTGAGTCCAGCCAGTTCCGAACCCGTTGCGCATTACCGGTTTTTCTTTTTTAAAACCGGGAAATTGGAGTTGGTCCCACAGCACAGAGCCAAATTTAAGTACATTGGTGTGCCGCGGCAAGATCGGGTGTATGTGCAGGAAATGCAAAGCGATGTGAAAATTCAATTGATTCAGTCGGAAGGCCCTGGCGCCCCGTCCGAAATGGTTAGCATCGAAGCGGGCTGTTTTAAAATGGGTAGCGATCGAGGCGCTATGGATGAGCAACCTGTGCACTAAGTTTTCGTTTCCGCATTTAAAATGGAAAAATACGAGGTGACGCAGAGGGAGTTTCAACAGCAAATGAATACCAACTCCTCCCGCATCAAGGGCGCTGATCTACCAGTTGAAAGCGCCACCTGGATTGAAGCGGATATTTTTTGTACGAAGGTTGGCAAACGTCTGCCAACGGAAGCGGAATGGGAATACGCCGCCCGAGCGGGGTCTACCACAAACTTCTATTGGGGAGATGAGTTTGATCCTGAACAGGCCAATTATTGTGATAAATCCTGTTCAGCGAATCTCAGGGACGAAAATAATTTCGATGGCTTTGCGTTCACCGCTCCGGTCGGGTCGTTTCCCGCCAACCCCTGGGGCCTGTACGATATGGCGGGCAATGTGAGTGAGTGGGTGGCCGATTGGATGGAGATCAATTATTACCGATTAAGCGACAAGCAGGACCCTAAAGGCCCTGCTCGCTCGGAACGTGTGATGCATGGTGGGACCAATAATAAAGTTTTTCGAGGCGGCTCCTGGACCACCAGTCCCTTTGATTTGCGATCCTCAAACCGCAAAGCCATGTGGGTGGACTACAGGATCGACAGCCTGGGTTTCCGCTGTGCGGCAGATCAGTAAAAACAGGCTATGAAACTGGAATCTGGCTTTCAGGATTCCCGCAATTGGGTTTTAAGAATTTTCCCGGTGGCGTTTTTGGGAAGCGATTCGTAGAATTGAATGCTATCGGGAATCATGAAAGCTGGAAGCCGTTTGCGGCAGAATTCCTTGAGCGCATGTGCATCGGCCTTGGCTCCTGCTCTTAAGACAACGCAGACTTTAACCTTTTCCCCGAGTCGATCGTCGGGGACGCCGATAGCGGCCACTTCCAGGACCCCTGGATGGTTCATCAACGCGTTTTCAATGGTGAGCGGCGCGACGTTCTCCCCGGCGCGGATGATGAGGTCTTTTTTCCGGCCTGCGGAAATATACAGATAATTGTTTGCATCCCTGTGGCCGAGGTCTCCGGTTTTCAACCATCCGTCG
>JAJFIL010000213.1 GCA_021774965.1 Alphaproteobacteria bacterium | reverse complement strand
GTCTTCATCCCCGCCTCTTGTTCCCGCAATATCCCGATAATCTGCTCTTCGTTAAACCGTGAACGCTTCATTCGTCCGTCTCCTGTCGTGAGGGGCCGGACTCTACTACAAAATGGAGGAGAATTAGGGTCTCAGGTCAGTGGTTATCGTTCTTTTGACGTCTTCAACCTTGGTCGATATGAACGGCAGTGGTGGCAGCAAGATGCACTACAAGGAGCAGAAGAGGAACACCAACACATAGTGTTGAGCTTCTTCAAGGCAGAAATCATCACCCAGGCACCAAGCCCTCTAATTCATGGGCGAAAGGGAACGTCCTTTGTTCACGTCGATGGCATAGATAGCATATTTACACGGGAAGAGGCAGCGGAGGTCGCAAAATCTGTTAAAGCGGCAGGAGGCAAGCAAGTTCATTGTCTGGCTTGGGATTTTGAGATGGAGCTGCGGCAGGCCGTAACTGCCATTGAAGCAGAATTGGGCGTCAAAATTCGACTTCACCGAATTCCTCGAGAAATAATGGAAAGAAACCGCACAGAAGTCCCTCCATTTTTCGAAATCGCGCTACTTGAGGCGGAGCCGGTGATCCGGAAAACCGGCACTAGGAAAATTGTTGAAATCAAGCTGGGAAATTTCCTGCCCAGTCTTACTGAAGTACCGTCGAAAGAGTTGGAGGCCCTGCAAGAACGCGCAATGGAAAGTGGGTTTGATTTCATTGACTTTTGGGCAGTTGACTTTGATTGGCATCCGAATATGCCGTTTAACCATCACTGGCAGGACTTTAGATCACGTAAGGATCGCTGTCTCAAAACTGTGAGTGATGCAGAATTCTCATACGATAAGCCTGGGAAATACACAGCCTGCGTCAAAGTAGTGGACGTTTTCGGTTGTGATACGAGTATCACGGTGGAGGTTGAAGTATGAGTGCGGAACCTAAAACACCGGTCGTTAATGCGGCAGCTCTTGAGCCTCTGTTTGCTCCGTGGGAAGAGCCAAACAAACATCGAGTTCGAGCCGAGAAGCCTGGTCCGCCGGAGGTCAAAACCTACCGGAGGCAATCACCCATCCGAATGGTGAACCCGCTTCGGGCTGCTGTGAAGGAATGGCGTGAGCTGAACTATTATGGAGCAAGCGAGACGACACGCGAGCTTCTGGGGTTTTGGTTTGAGCGCCCACATCGCATTAGTGATGGAGACGGCGGGCTTGTAGATTTCCAGTATTACTTTTGTCAACGCGAGGCCATTGAAACGTTTATCTTTCTGATGGAAGTACGGGGTCTGCATTCCCTGTCATCTCTCATTTTTGAATATGGTGGTTCAAATGCGGAGACAGAGGCCCTGGGGATTAATCCAGAAGATGATGAGTGGGCGCGGTATGCATTTAAACTCGCGACCGGCGCGGGTAAGACAAAATGTATGAGCCTTGCAATCGTGTGGAGTTACTTCCATGCGCTACGTGAGAGCGGTTCAGAAATGGCCAAGCATTTCGTCATTATCGCTCCTAACCTAACCGTTTTTGAGCGTCTAAAGGAAGATTTTCGGCCAGAAGGCGGCGGGCCAGACATATTTATGACTGATCCCCTTGTCCCCCCTGAATGGAAAGGCGATTGGAATTTCTCAGTTGTTTTGCAGGATGAGGCGAGCGGCGCAAGCACCGGTGGTGTTTTGTATTTAACAAATATACATCGGCTATTTGAAACTAGGAAACGAAAAAAAGGTGAGGCCGAAACATACGATTGGGCAGGTCCAGCGGTATCCAAATCGAAAGCATTGGATACCGGAGCCAAACTGCGCGAACGCATCACTTCACATGAACGCATCATGGTGTTGAACGATGAGGCCCACCATGTGTGGGATCCCGGTTCGGCTTGGAACAAGGCAGTTCAATGGCTGCATGAGAATGTTAGAAAGCGGAGCGGAGGTGGGTTGGTTTCTCAGCTCGATTTTTCCGCGACGCCAAAGGACAACAAAGGTCGTATCTTTCCTCATGTAGTTTGCGATACGCCGCTTGGTGAGGCAGTTGATGCCGGTATTGTAAAGACACCAATCATTGGACGCACTGACAAGCTTATTGAACAGGTTCACGACGATGCTTCCTATCGATGGGAAGTTCATCTAAGGCTTGGCTACGAGCGATGGAGACGGAGCAAAGAGGAGTGGCAGAAGAGTGGAAAGAAGCCACTCCTTTTCGTGATGTGTGAGGATACAACTGCAGCTGATCAGATTACGGCTCGTTTGAATAGCGATCCGATTTTTAAGGAGCTAAATGGGAAAAGCATCAATCTTCACACCAATCTAAAGGGCAAAGTAAAGAAAAAGAAGATTGGTGGAGAGACCATTGAGGTCTTCGAGGAAAGTGAAAAGGACATCACAGATGAAGATCTAAAGGCAATTCGTAGAATTAGCCGGGAACTGGATAGCAACGATAGTCCTTACACTTGTATAGTATCTGTTTTGATGCTTCGAGAAGGTTGGGATGTTCGCAACGTAACGACGATTATCCCTTTGCGCGCATATAGTTCAAAAGCAAACATTCTGCCAGAGCAAACTCTTGGCCGTGGTTTGCGAAGAATGACGCCGTCCGGGCAAGCCAACGAACTTGTTACGGTCGTTGAGCACCCTGCGTTCGCAAGTCTTTACGAGCAGGAACTTGAGCAGGAAGGCCTGCCTATTGAAGTTTTGGATATGGATAAAGTTCCGGCGACGACGGTATCCATATTCCCGGATGAGACCAAAGATTTTGATGCCTTGGACATATCGATCCCTGTTCTCACAGGTGCGCATGAAATAACACCCAAGCTGGAAGGGTTGGAGCTTTCGGACGTGGTTGAGGCATTCAAGCCCTATTCGCCGTTACCGCTTGGACAAGAGGGGGCAGCAGACATTAAGTATGAAGGTCGTCATCTCATTACCAATGAGATTGTCGAAGAGATGACCATCAGCCTGCCCATGCTTCAAAACGGCATGACAGCGATTTCTTTCTACATTCGTGAGTTAGAAACTGCCTGCAAAGTTAAGGCAACGCACACGACACTCGCCCCTTTGCTGCAGAAATTCCTTGGCGAAATTCTTTTTGACGAGAAGGTATCACTTACGGACCAACGGTTGACGGGAAGGTTGGCAAACCAAGATGTTCGCGAACATATTCGTGCCGTCTTCATACCTTTGATTCGTTCGCGCACCGTTAAAACTGAAAAGAGAAAAGCTAAAGGCGCATCCAATTCATTGCGAAACTGGAAACCATTTCAGGCAACTCTGTCCGAACGTAAACCGGTGGAAACTGCTAGTAGTACGCTGTTTAATTTGGTGCCATGTGATCAATCTCTTGAGGTTGCGATGACGGCCTTTTTGGATAGAGCGCCAGATGTATCAGCTTTCGCAAAGAATGCGGGGCCCCAAGCTTTGCGCATTGACTACTTGTCCGCAGATCAACGGTTGGCGTTCTACACTCCAGATTTCTTTGTTCGAATGAATGACGGTTCATATTCGATGGTGGAGACAAAAGGGCGAGCCGACATAGATGTGCCTCGTAAAGCCGCCGCCGCTATAGAGTGGTGCAAGACAGCTTCTCGCAGCGGTGTGAAGTGGCAGTACATATATTTGCCTCAAAATGTGATGGAGGGCGTTACTCACAATCAATTTACGGATCTTGCGCGCGCTTGCGGCCCCGCACTGCACAATTTGTTAAGCGAGTCCACTAAACAACCTGAATTGCCTCTATACGACAAATCGGGAGACAGTGATGCTGTCAATTTTTTCACCGAGCAACTGTTAGATAACCTTCCACGCCGTGCGAAAAAGGCTGCTATCGATTCCTTGGAGCTCTATCGTTTCTTTGAAAAGAAAGATGGTGAGCAGAATTTTTCACCAGTGTTTACGGCTCTACTTGGTCCCTTTGATGAATCTTGCAAGTCCGTGATTATCAAACTTCTGGATTCTTCAGTCCCAGCTGACAGAACAGAACAAAGTGATTGGTTTGATCCTTATCTTGACAATGTGGATCAACGTTCGCGCAGACACTATAAGAATACGGCGAAGAACCTAAAGCGCGGACTGGTCTATGGAAATCCTCATTCGGTGATCGGTCTATTGAGGTCATGTCTGGATATCGCACTCAATGAGAAAACAAAGGTGGGGGGCGTTTTCGAGGCGGTGAAGATTGCTTTTCGTTTTTCTGGATCTCGCAAACTTCTGGAGAGAATTGAAGCGGTCAATGACTTTAGAAACACTTACGTCGCCCATCCAGATAAGATACTCAATGATAAAGTTTTGGCGGAGCGCACTTTGAAGTATTGGGTTGAAACATTGGCCTCCCTACGTATTTAGGCTTGGCTAGAATTCTGGTGTCGGATTAATTTGAACTTCATTTACAAGACTTTGCGGAGAACATTTTGAAGGGATTTTTGAAGTGAAAGACGATTCTATGTCTCCGAGGGAGATAATCATTTCCTGTATGATTGCAGTTGTTCCTGAGCGGAAGGAAGAAATCGAGCATCTTTGGGAAAAGTATGACCCAGAAGTTGCCCTCACAAAAACAAAAGTAGGCATCCATATTCAAGCCGAAGACAAGAAGATAGAGATTGATCCAAAGGTTTTTGAAGTTTTCTGGTTGATCTGCTTTTCAGGATGGAAGGCCATAGAATGCTACACTCCGGCGGTGATTTGTTCCGCATCGGGGGTGGCCACATGTCAATTTACGTTGCAGAACGATGAGAACCTCGGTGAATTTGAGCGGGAATACAAGGAGCGAATGCAGGTCGTACAAGCCCTAATTAATGCCGACAATGCCTCAGAAGTGGCCTGGCCTGATGGCGTTCCTCGTCCCGCCTCAGACCGAAGTGCTTTTGAGGGCGAACAGGATAAGGTGAGATTTGATCTTAGTTTGTTTGCGGCAACGTATGTCCTGTTCCATGAGTTCCGCCATGTTATATTGGGTCAAGAAAAGGAGCGCCCATCTGATCTACGTGAAGAGGAAGTGAACTGTGACGTTTGGGCTCGAGATTTTGTGACAGCCAAACTGGAAAAATACGCTGAGGAAAATAATCATAGCTATCAGGACGTACTAAGAAAACGGGCGATGGGAGCTTCAATGTTTGCCTTGATCCTGCACGAAATTACCCCTTTTCTGGTACAAGGTGGAAGCAGTCAATACTTTTCAGTTCGAGATCGGCTTACTGCAATAGTGGCAAATACGCCTTTACCGGATAACGACAGTTTCTGGAATTTTACTGCCTCTATTCTTGTTGGGATTTGCCGACAAAAGCACATACCAATAGATGTTCCTTGTTGCAGTGCAAAGGACCTTGCGAGGGAGTTGCTCAAGCTAATTTAACTTCTTAGGGGCCAGCCCCTCTGCGCACTTTGTGAAAAACGAACGGTTCCCGAGGCTCGGAGCGCAACTCCTGCGCCCGCCGTCAATTTTTCTCTCCGTTTGCACACCCTGTTTTCGCCAAATGACAGGGTTGCATCTGCAACCAGTCTTCCAGGAAAGCAGATACCAGCCTGGATTAGAACGGACGATTAGTAGGTTATTCTGCTGTACCAAAAATAGGTTATTGTGCTGTGCGATTAATAGGTTATTCGGTTGAAAGCCTGTTGTCCTTAGATAATACCCTTCAGCCGGTCTTTTATAAGGCTCGTACTCTGTTTGCTAACGCCATGTTCCGTGGCCAGCTTTCGCCAGCTCGATAGGCCATCGCGAGTTTGCTCAATGATCTCCGTGATCTGAGATTTGCTCAATTTGGCCTTTTCACCCAGTTTCTTGAGATGATCCGTGCCAGGAGTTCTTCCTTCGCCCATAACGGATGTGCTTTGTTCGCCGCCTGGGCCGTTGGAGAAGGTTAGATCATAAGCAGGGGATAGCTTCCATTCGCCGGTTTCATCCATGAGGAACGTGAAGTTCTTGCTGTGGTCATCCCGGTTGAAGGCAAGCACATTGAAAACAGCAAGCTTGAACATTTTCTCCACCTCCCGAATATCGCGGGTGAGGGTTTCAGTTGTAGCTAATAGGTCTTCGTAGTCCAGGGTTGGCGTTCTAAAGTTTGAATGACGCAGTCCGCAGGCTGTGTGGGTATGTAGGCGACGGCCTCCCACTCGATCAAAACGCTTTGTTGCGAAGTAACCAGAGCCATTTTGAGCGGGGAAGAGGTGCGTATCTTCCATTACGACACCAGAACTTTTCGCCATCAATGAATAGACGTACTCAATGGCTCCGGCATCCTCGCCATCTTGAGTATTGGGGAATTTGACGAGCCAGTGTTCAAAATCCACCGGCAATGCGGATTTTCCATGAATGATGTTTTCCCTACCCGGATTTAGGCCAATAAGAGCCTTGGGTCGTGCTCCTGCCGAGGAGCCGTTCAGATTAATGAGTTCGCCCAAGACTTCATCAGCGTCACCCTGCAAAACTTCTTGGGTTTGAAAGGCCAAAGCATCTAGATCAAGAGGCTTCTCATCATCTTCGGATTGCCCTTTGTCCGGTTCGTATGTAAGCGCACCTAGGGCTGTGTGGCCTACAAAGGCAAGTCGGTCCAGTGGTGTAACTTCGTCTTGGTGAACTCCCTGGGCGCGCAAAGATCTGTCAACAAGTAACCGTCCCCACCCATCGGGCAGGCTGTCATCAAATAGTCCGGGTAGCCCATCAAAAAGGAAGCGGTCAAACTCTCGTACCCCTGGTCCGAGGGGAAGGTGAAATTGAGATAATTCAAGCCCGTGTTCTATGAATTCCTCGTCATACTCAAAGTAGATTGCCTGTTCACGCTGGGCCAACCTGCCAACGAAATATTGCTTCGACCCAAAGTCTAAACCGACTTTGATCTCTCTAATGGGCTCCCAACTCATGAGCGCCACCCACGTTTGCGTTTCGGCGGCTCCTGATCGGCCAAGACCTCATCAATGGAATTGAACTTGGTTTGTTTAGGTTTGAGTGCGGTAACCATGTCTTCCAACCCGCCTAAAACCATGAGCAGCTTTGTGAAAGACTCGAGCGAGATGCGGCCTGACTGCTCAAATTTACGCAGGCTGGGCAAGCTCACGCCGGAACGTGAGGACAATCCTTGCTGCGTAAAACCCATCGCCAAGCGTCTCTCACGAAGGTTTTCCGAGAGTTTTTCTTGTGATGATGATACAGTCATAAGTGACATAATAGTATTATTTTCTATCTAGTTGTCTTGCTAATTACCATTATAGTAGTATTTCAAAGATATTTCAAGTTGCTAAATGAGTTATAGAATGCACTGCTATAACTCACGCTCAGGCCCAGAATCCCGCCGCTTCTGCGGTCCCTCTCTTGATTGAGGCGAGCGTCGCTTGTCGAGATAGGCCCGGAGACGCGCTTCACGTGCCTCTGTGGCCATGCGGGCGTAGTTCTGAACGTCCGACTTGATTTCCTGTCTTTGCTCGAAGTGAGTTTTGAGCTCTTGTTTGCGCATCCCAACAAGCTGCCTTCGCTTATCCAGATGGCCGAAGATGAGATCGTCTTTCTCTGTGCGATCTCGGAGCACAGATCGATAGGCATCCGATACGTTCTGTTTCTGAATGTGTTTGTGTGTTCCGCGCAGATGATCCCATACGCCTTTGAGGCCGGGGCGGAATCGGGACTGTCGTTCCTTAGCTTCATGTAGCTGCCGCGATTGGTGGCGTTCTGTCAGGTTTCTGCGCTCGATCCGCTGGCGATCTACGAGTTCCTTCTTGCGCCCCTCGAATAGTTCCTTGAGCCGCCTTTGCTCTGTTTCCAGATCGTGCCTGTGTCGCTCCATGGTCGCCGACATTTCTTGGGCGAAGCGTTCCTTGGCTTCACTAACGCTCTGGAGTTTCGTTTCTTCGCCGAGGCGGGAGCGGATTTCTTTGGTGGGCACGCCCAGCCACTTCTTGCCTAGAGCATGCACATGGCCTTTGTGATCCACAGCGACAAAGCCGCGCCGATCCCCGCGAGCAAGTTTGTAGCCGTTTTCTTCTAGCGCATGGGTGAAAGCTGCCTTTGAATCTGAGATTGCCCAGGCATCCTGAATAGCTTCTTTGATGGCACGCGGGTCTTTACCTTGTCGCTTGGCTTGTTGCCATTCGGCCAGAGTAAAGTTGCGGGGGTCTCGCTCCTTTGGGGTGGTAAGGCCGCGCGGCATCTTCCAGCCATGTTCCAGAAACAGCTCCCGCGAGACTGTTTGTAATTTGCGTTTGGAGTGGGAGAGTTGGACGGCCTTCATCTCCTCGGCATCGATCCGACTCCAGACCGCATGGGCATGCCTGCGGCCTTCCTTCTCATGGAAGACGATGGCGCGGGGTTGATCTGTCAGATTGAGACGCGCCTCCACCTGTTCAATCGCTTTCTCAAAGACCTCAGTGGAAACATTCTCTCCCGGTGGTGGGTTGAGGCTCAGGGAGAACATGAATTGTTTGCAGCGGGTTCCTCGACTGATGGCGTAGGCTTCATTGAGGGCACAAGGCAGGCTCTCAGACGCAAAGCCTCTGAGCTGATGCACCTCCACATGATCATTCTCTTCTTTCAGAAGGTGTACTGCTAAGCCTTTAGCTCCACCGCGCTGGTTCCCAACCAATATCAATTGCCGTCCTCCGGCTTGATCCCAAGAGCTTCGATCAGCGCAAAGCGCATGCTGCGGATATCCGCACAGGCCGCATGAAGCTCTTCCACCAGCTCGCGGGTCACTGGTAGCGCACCCGCATTTGCGGCCCTTGCGATCTGGTTCATGTTTGAAGCCAGGCGGGTTTTCCCAAGCTCTGCCAGCACAAAGGCAAACTTCTTTTGATCTACTCCAGGTCTTCTCGTTTTGTGTCTTGTTGCAACGTTCTCACCGAGCAGGCGTGAGCGCACATATGCGCCCACGGGTTTGGTGCCTGCCGCTTGCTTGATCGTGTCCTTTTCTTCCGCCGTCAGACGGATAGAGAAGGGTGTTGTTTTGGGTGTTTGCTTTTTCATTTTGGCTTTCAGCACACCGCCGCAGCCCCAAGATTCTAAAATCCTGGGACAAGCGGGATGTCATGTTTCTGAAAAAGCTGGAGCAGCGGGTTCTCTTTGAGAACCGCAGGTTTCTGCGGTTTATCGCCTGATAGGTTTGTCGGTGCGGGAGCCCCCGCAACCAAATTTCTCCAATGAAATTGATGGCTCAAGTTCTGACAGTTTTTCCAAGGGCCGCAGCGCTCGTGTGAAGGGGGCTGAGGGCTTGACTTAAGTCATCTCGCTTTGAGGTACGCGATATCCGTTTTTGGGGAGAATCGTGCTTACAAGGTGGTTATGTATAGAGATACCACGCAACAGATGGCCTTACTGGCCGTTTCTAAGATCAAGTACCTCAAAGAAAACCCAATTGGATTTTCTATCTCCACCATGATGGCCGGTGCATATGTGGGTATTGGGATCATTTTGATCCTGACCCTTGGCAACGCCGCAGAACCCGCCGCTCGCAACCTCATCATGGGGTGTTTTTTTGGTATTACGCTCACGCTGATTGTTTTTGCGGGTGCGGAATTGTTCTCCGGGCACACCATGTTTATGGCCTTTGGATTTCTTTATAAGAAGCTGACGGTGGTTCAGGTCATTGTTGACTGGGTGGTGTGCTGGAGCGGTAATCTATTCGGTGCAATGCTACTGGGAATCTTATTCGCACTCGGCGGTGGAGGGGGATGGATTGATGAACCTTCCAGCCTGGTTCATCAGATTGCCGCTTCAAAAGTTGAAAGTGGCGTGGTTGCCCTTGTGTCTCGTGCGATCATCTGTAACTGGCTGATTTGCCTGGCCATATGGATGTCATCGCGAACAACGAATGATACGGCAAAATGCATCCTGATATTTTGGTGCTTGTTTGCATTCGTCGCGGCCGGCTTTGAGCACGGCGTTGCGAACATGACCGTCTTTACAATTTCTTTGCTTGGCGCCCACTCGGATTCGGTTTCCCTGACCAGTGCCTGGTACAATTTGATCTGGGTTTCCTTCGGCAACATCATCGGTGGCGCGGGCTTGATCGGAACGGCCTATTACTTGACCGGCGTGCCGTCTCGAACAGGACATGAAGAGTAAGCAGCGGGGCCTGAGCCTAGGCAGATTTCTTCACGAACTTTGTCAGGATAACAATCTGCTGGCCGTTGATGCGGCCTTCAATGTGCTCAGAATTGTCCGGCACAAGAGAGATGTTGCGCACGGCGGTTCCGCGTTTTGCAGTGAAACTGGTGCCCTTCACATTCAGATCCTTGATCAGGGTGACGGTGTCGCCGGCAGCGAGGGCTGCGCCATTTGAGTCGCGATGATCACTTGGGGCCTCAGGGCTGCTTTCCTCGATGCCTGCTTGAGCCCAGGCAAGGGTTTCCTCATCCAGATAGAGCGTATCGAGTAAATCCCGCGCCCAGGGTTCCGCGCTTAAGCGGGTGAGCATGCGCCACGCCAGAACCTGCACGGACGGCACCTGGCTCCACATGCTCTCATTGAGGCAATGCCAATGATGTACGTCCGTTGTGTCAGCGTTTTCAATCTGTGTGCGGCAGGTCTCGCAAAGCAGGGCACAGGTCTCAGCGCTTGCTTCTGAATCTGATGCCACCTCATAGGCTGCAAGGTTTTCAGGCGCGCCGCAGAGCTCGCATTTCGTTTCGCTGCGGGCATGTAGGGTATCTTCAAGGCTCATGAGGTCTCTCGCGTTAGGTTGTGTTTTCGCGTTTCTAGGTGAGCAGCGACTGCAAGGCAAGGCAGCTGGACGCCACGATTGTGCATTGGGAAACATCAAGCTAGGTTTGATTGATGTATCCGATTAATCGACGTAACGGAAGAAAGAGAGATCGCCCATGGAAGGCCCTAAGCCAGCAACCGAGGCCACCCGGCAAGCCTTTGAGGATCTAAAAGCAAAGCTGCCGCAGGAAGGCTCTCAGGATTTTGAGGATGCAAAGCGCGGCTTCATCGCCACCATTCCAGATGCGCGGATTGAAAATGCAGACGGGGCGGCTGTTTGGGATCAGGGCAAGTTTTCCTTCACCAAAGAAGGCGCGCCTGCGCCGGGCACGGTAAACCCCAGCCTGTGGCGGCAGGCTCAACTCAACGCCATTCATGGGCTTTTTGAGGTGACACCAGGGATCTATCAGGTGCGCGGCTTTGACCTTTCCAACATTACATTCGTGGAAGGAAAATCCGGTTACATCGTCATTGATCCGCTGATCTCGGCAGAGCCTGCGGCAGCGGCGCTCAAACTCATGCGAGAGCAGCGCGGTGACAAGCCTGTCACCGGGGTCATCTACACCCACAGCCATGTTGATCACTACGGCGGCGTTGCAGGTGTTTTGGATGACGGCAATGTTGCGGGCGATCTGGAAATTATCGCGCCGGAAGGCTTTCTTGAGGCCGCCGTCAGCGAGAATGTCCTTGCCGGAAACGCCATGGGCAGGCGGGCGACCTATATGTATGGCGCGATGCTGCCCCCTGGGCCTCGCGGCCATGTGGATGCGGGCCTGGGCAAGACGGTCTCCATTGGCAAGGTCGGCCTGGTGCCGCCAACCCGGAGCATCTCGACCACCGGGGAGCGCCTGACAATTGATGGGGTCGAGATCATCTTTCAGGTGACCCCGGATACCGAGGCGCCTGCGGAAATGAACTTCTTCTTTCCCGATCACAAAGCGCTTTGTATGGCGGAGAATTGTTCCTGCCATCTGCACAATATCTACACCCCGCGCGGCGCCCAGGTGCGGGATGCCAAGGCCTGGAGTTACTATATCAACGAGGCGATTGATCTTTATGCGAACGATACGGACGTGATGTTCGCCAGCCACCATTGGCCGCGCTGGGGCGAAGGGCGCGCCCGCGATTTTCTGGCCAAACAGCGCGATCTCTACAAATACATCCACGATCAAACCCTGCGACTGGCTAATCACGGGCTCACGCCGCTGGAGATTGCCGAAGAGATTGAACTTCCCCCGACTTTGGCGGCGGAATGGTACACCCGCGGCTATTACGGCACGCTTAGCCACAATACCAAGGCGGTCTATCAGCGTTATTTGGGCTGGTTCGACGGCAATCCCGCCAATCTGCACAAGCTGCCACCTGTTGAGGCGGGCAAGCGTTATGTGGAACTGGCGGGCGGCGCTGAGGCGTTGCTGACAAAGGCGCAAGAGGCCTTTGAGCGCGGTGAGTTTCGCTGGGTAGCTGAGATCGTGAACCATCTGGTCTTTGCAGACCCTTCCAACAAG
>JAJFIL010000212.1 GCA_021774965.1 Alphaproteobacteria bacterium | reverse complement strand
TTCGCTCACCGACTTTGTCGTCACGTTTGCCGTTTATACGGCGATTGCCTTCCGGTTGGTGCAGGAGACCGGCGACCCGTTTTTCTGGATTCTCGGAGCTTTTGCCCTCTTGAGTGGTCTCTTGCATTGTTCGTATTTTGTGTTTTATCTGGTCCAGTACACGTCGATGGTGGGGACTTATAAAATGAACCGGGTGCGGGAGGACATTACGGATGAGGATCGACAGGCCGATTCGCAAAGCGGATCTCCCGATCATGGCTTATGGATGCAACGCGTGCATGTGTGGCTCTATGGGTGGCAGGATCGTTCCATCGAATGGCTGGACGGGGTCAGCCAGAAACTGGCGCAGGTGGCAAAGGAACCGGACGATCAAAAAAACTGGTATCTGGATAAGCGGTTTTTGGCCTGGGTCAGCCCGCTGTGCTTATGCACCAATAATATGATCCTCGTGGTGTTTTCCCTGCTGGATCTACTGGAGATGGGGTTGTGGGTGGTTTGCATCCTGGGAAACGCTTATCTATTGGCTATCCAGATTTGGAAAATTTTCCGTACCCGCTTAAAAGGCGCATGAATTGTAGTGGGGGAAATGTCAGTTCAAATTAAAATCAGTGTTGGGTCGTATCTGTGTCCTGGACAGGTTCATCAAGTCGATTTTGACTTTGATTGCCGAGTGGATGGCATCGACCCGGCGCAGAACATTCTGTTCTTCAAGTAGTTTTTGTTTTTGCTCCACTGTCAGGTTTAAGCGGTAAGCCAGTTGATCGGCCAGATGGCTCAGAGTTTTGCAGGTATCCAATTGCAGGTCTTTCTTGAACTTTTCTCCAGAGGGCAAAAGCCGGAGGTATTGGTAGCAGTGTCCGATCAATTTTTCCCTTACAGGATTGTTTGCGGCGTCGAGAATCTGGTCGTCGATTTCCTGTAAGGGTTCAACTTTTGCCTGGCGATAAAGTTTGCCGTCAAATTCCTGCACGATTCGAAATCGATTCAGCCCCTTGAGAACCATATTGTATTTTCCTTCTTCCAGAAGCACGTGTTTTTCGATTTCTCCGACACAACCCACGGAAGCGATGGGGGGCGCGGCATAATAACTCTCCTCCCATCCCGGTTGCAGGAGAACCATGCCAATTTTTTGCTTGCCTTCCAGGGCATCGGCAATCATCTGGCGGTAGCGGGGCTCAAAAATGTGCAGTGGTAAATGGGTGTTTGGGTAAAATACGGTTGCAGGCAGAGGAAACAGAGGAATAAGGTCCTTGTGCTCTGTCGGGTTATTTTCAGTTTCCATAATAAAAAACTTCTTAATTTATTTCTGCATTAATAGTAGTCTGGAAGCTTTGATGAATTTGCGGGAGTTTCAGGGGGTGAGTTGCCCCTGAGTTGATCCTGCGCCCAAGATAAAACTTTATCGGGCGAATTGCATCTAAATTTATACAGGTCCTTGATTTGTTGATATGTTTGTACTTTCCACTTACTTGACAGTTGAACCCGGATGACTACCACCGAAGCGGATATGTACTCCGAAAGTAAAATCTCTCTTTCCGAGGCCGGCCTGTATTCCGCAGACGGAAATGCCGATACGGAGCAAAATACCTGGCGGATTTCCACCGAACCCTACCTGCTTTCGGCGGAGGAATTGGGTTTTATCGATCAGCTGGGCCGGCATCTCCTCAAATTTTACACCGTTCTCAATCAATTTTATCTCGACAGCGCCAAAGGCAAACTTCCGGGCTGGATCGCCGAATACCTCGATTTTGGGAAACCCCCGCATCTGGTGGACTATGGGCGGATGAAACGGTTCAAAAAAGACCTTCCAGGAATCATTCGACCCGACCTGATTGTGACGGAGGATGGATTTTCTGTGACGGAACTCGATTCGGTTCCGGGTGGATTTGGGTTGACCGCGCGCCTGATGTCCCTTTACCAGCAAGATGAAAGCCACATCATCGGCCAGGAAAACGGAGGCATTGTCGAGTCATTTTATAGAATGGTTGAAGATGTTTCGGGAGTGCCCAATGGTGTTTTTGGAATCATCGTTTCGGATGAGGCTGAGGATTATCGCAGTGAAATGGTTTACCTTGCAGATCTTTTGAGGCAGAAGGGTTTTTCTGTTTATGCGATGCATCCTACTGAGGTCATTTTCAAAGAAGAGGGCCTGTTTGTTCAGGATGGAGACGATGCCGTTCGCCTGGATGCGGTCTACCGTTTTTTTGAGTTGTTCGATCTAAAAAATATTCCCAAGTCCGAGCTTTTTTTGTACAGCAATAAAAAAGGCAGGGTCAAAATAACGCCTCCTGTGAAGCCTTTTTTGGAAGAAAAGCTCGGTATGGCGTTGTTTCATCATCCGGCGCTGACCGCTTTGTGGAAAAATGCTTTGGGACCTGAAACTTTTGCCACCCTATCTCATCTAAGTCCCCAGACATGGGTGCTAGACAATCGTGACGTGCCGCCTCACGGCGTTATTCCTGGATTGGTCGTCAGGCAGGCTCCGGTTCAGAGTTGGCGGGAATTATTTTCCCTGAGCCAGAAGGAAAGGGAGTTTGTGGTTAAACCGTCCGGGTTTTCTCCCGATTCCTGGGGAAGCAGAGGGGTGGTTGTCGGTCACGATGTTTCCAGTGCGGAATGGCAGGAAACGCTGGAAAACCGATTGGCGAAATTTCCGCATCATCCTTCCGTACTGCAGGTGTTTCACAAGGGAAAAACCGTCGTCGGTTCTTATTACAAGCCCGAGACCGGCGAAATGGTGGAAATGAAAAGCCGGGTGCGTTTGACTCCGTATTATTTTATTGTGAAAGGCGCATCGCGTTTGGGGGGAATTCTTGCTACCTTGTGCCCGCATAATAAGAAAAAAATTCATGGCATGACGGAAGCTATCATGGTTCCTTGTGCGGTAAAAAAATAGCGGAAGATGGGTTCTTTGAGGTTCTAATGATTAAATTATACAACATAGATGGATGCGGTTATTGCGCCATGGTCAGAACCGTTCTGGCGGAACTGAAGATGGAGTATGAAAAAATAGATGTTCCCTGGCCGCAGTTTCAACGCGAGGAAGTCTATAAGATTTCCGGTCAATACACGGTTCCCGTGTTGGTCGATGGCGAGAAAATTTTTGATGACGAGTATGAAATCATCGATTATTTGAAGCAAACGTATTCGGTTAATTCACCACAAAAATAAAGGGTCAACATGGAATCG
>JAJFIL010000211.1 GCA_021774965.1 Alphaproteobacteria bacterium | reverse complement strand
ACGATGCAGTTCGCTATTTTCAAGCTCTCGGTAATATCGATGGCAGCCGCGTTGGTGTTTCAGGCGCAAGCCGTGGAGCCTGGCTGGCCATGCATGCGGCATCCGAAATTGAGAACCTTGCTTTTATGATTCTGGCGTCGGGTTCGCCCCTTACGCCATCAGAACAAACCATCGTAGAGGTCCGCGCCAAGGTCTATGACGCTGCCTCGGACTGGGATCTAGTGGCTGACGCTGAAGCCTACATGCGGCTTTATTTCTATGTGGCCCATTCCGGCCATGGTTGGGAGGCATTGGAAGAAGAGATTGGCCGCGTGCAACACAGCCCCCTTCATGGCTTTGTTGATGAACCGCGCACCCAGGTTGACCTGACCTGGTGGAGCCGCAATCTGGATTTTCAGCCTGCGCCGCTTTTGGCAAATACGCGGGCCCCCGTTCTGGGTCTTTGGGGCGGGGCAGATCTCATTGTGCCGCCAAGCGTCAATGCGCCTTTGATGGAAAGCGCGCTCCCCGGCGGCGAGGCCCAGCTTACCAGCATTATCTACCCCCGTGCCGACCATCGCCTGGAACTTCCCCTTGGGGAAACCGCAGATGGTGAGTTCCATTGGTTTGCTGTTGCCCCTGTAGAAGACGACGACATCGCCCCCTGGCTGAGGTCCATCGGAATTATCCGCTAACGCGCGACGGAAATGCCACCCCCATACGTTTGTTTCTCGTTGAATACGGAATTGGGCGAAAGTTTGGAGGCGGCGTTATGGCGACAAGACGATCATTACTTTTGGGCATGGGGGCAGCAGGCTTAACGCTGACAGCGTGCGCGGGTCCGCGCGGGAGCGGACGAGGCCCCAGCATGTCGGCGCGCGATCCTGGCAGTTTTTCTCGCGGCATGGAGCTTAAGAGCGCAGGTAATATTGAAGGCGCGGTCCCTTACTTTGCGCAAGTGGCCGGCATGGGCGATGGCTATGAAATTGCGCAGTATCAATTGGGTGATTGCTTTTTGCAGCAAGCCTTAGGTGAAACCGACCCGGTAAAATCACAACAGAAAACCCGTGAGGCAGCCTTCTGGATTTCGCTCAGCGCGCAATCCGGCGACGTCAATGCGCAAGGACGCATGGCGCAGCTCTACTTTGAAGGGAAAGGTGTGCCGCGCGATCTGGCCGAGGCAGGCAAATACGTTATTCTGGCTGAGGCTAATCCGCGTACGAATTTTGTTGTATCAGACATTAGCGTTGGGTTGGTTGAAATCCGTGCAGGGTTAAGCCCCACAGATTGGGAAGAGGCTCAGCACCGGGCAGATTCATTTGTGCCGTTAAAACAGACGCCGCGAAACTTCCCGGCCATGCCCCGGCAACAACGCCCATCAGGCGGCGGTCGTGGTGGCGGAGGAGGTCGCGGGCGTCGTTTGACGGATGATACGTCAGTAGGCTGACGAATTACTGGCAACGCGGAATGGTCAGCCCTGGCGGCAGTTGGGTGTCTGCATCTCCGCAGGCATGATTGAGCTGGCTTTGCGTCAGGCCATACGTGGTTTCCATACGAGCACCGGAAAATACTGTTTCGCTCAAATCCGCCCCGCCAAGATTTGCCCCCAAAAGCCAGCTGCCCGCTAGGTTCGTACGGGTAAGGTTTGTATTGCCCAGGTTGGCATTGGTCAGCACTGTGCCGAACATGTCTGCGTGACTGAGGTTGGCACCATACAGGTTTGCGCGGGTCAAAATGGTCACGGTAAAGCTGGCCTGGATCAGGCGCGCGCCAGAGAAATTGGCGTCCCGCAGATCTATATAGGCGAACGGGGCCTGGAACAGATTGCATCCGGCGCAGGATTTTGCGCCGTTCAGCACACCGTCGATCTGGCTCTGATTCTGCGCCAGGGCAGGGGCTGCTCCGATCAAAAGGCCAATCAAGGCCACACTCCATGCAAAACGTCTCATTTTGGCACACTCCCGGCGTGGCTGAGGTTCGGTTTGAAGGGAGGTGTGCAAGCGGGGTGCCGCCCCGACCCCGGGCGGTTCTTACCCCCTTTAACTACATGTTTCGCCTAGTTATGGTGTGTTAGCCTTGGAAAACAATCAGTAGTACGTTAACAAGAGCGGATGTTAGCGATCAAACCCTCCTTTTCCCCTCGAGTTGATCTGTCTTCAATCGCTCAGCTAAATTCGCGTTAATCTTCTCTTGGTCTGGGGTGCAGGGACTATTGTTTCCGGTGCCTGCCGCAGGTCCAAGTTTTTGGGGCTTATGGCGCACGACCTAGGCAGTTGCTCGCCCGGCAGCAGATGACTTCAACAGGGGAGATATCCGATGAAGAAGATCAGTACACTTACTATTTCTCTATTGTCACTTGCGGTTCTTGCCGCAGCACCAATCGCGGCGGAGGAGGTTGACCGCTCCAGGGATCAGCCCTCGCGGGTTGAAACCCCGAGGAGCAGGCTTCCGAGGGACGTGAGCCCAAATAATCGACGCCCGCCGGATGTAAACCACATGGTCCATAGCGAAGTTATGGATGATTGGAACCCTGTGATCATTCCCCCAAGCTGGCATTTGGATCTCGACAGCGGTTCCAAGGTGTCCGGGACGATGGACTTTTGGTATCGGTCGGAGACTGCAACTGCGCGATTTCTTCAACCAGAGAACGGAGCCCGGTTCGGGTTTCCAAATTTCCCGGCCAACACTTATCCAACGCCGACCTGGCAAATTTGTGGGAATACGCCAATGTCTATGGACAGTATTGATATCGCCACCCTCGATGCAGAAGCGCGGGTTTGCTATCGTACCAGTGATGGTCGATTGGGTTGGTTCGAGATGTATGTGGGATCCGGCAATGGTAATATAGTGCTCCTTTATCAAACCTGGGAATAGGCAAATAGCTCGCCGGATTACCTGACGCTGCTTTTGTCTTTAAGGGTTTGGTGGTGAGCTCATTTCTTGCAGGAGATAATGATACAGAAAGGGCCGCTCCGAAGAGCGACCCTTTCTGCAATTTCCCAAGGAACGTAAAGCCTAGCTGCAGCCTGTTGTGCCGCCGCAGGTGTCGCACTTGAGGCATGTGCCGTTGCGCACCAGCGTCATGTGTCCGCAGGCGGAACATGGATCGCCCTCATAGCCTTTGATGCGGGCTTCGGCGAGGCGGCGGGCTTCGTCTTGAGCGGCAGGGTCGGAGACGATCGCGGTGGCGACGACTTCCCGTTCCAGCAATTCAACGGCTGAACCCACCGGGTTGTTTTCGACCGCGATCACTTGCTCGCGCATCACGACTTGTTCTTCTGTCACCATCACGTCTTCTGCAATGGCCTCTGCCGTTGCAGCACCTGGCGCGGACAGCAAGACCAGTTTGCCGGCGTTGGCCTGACGGTGGAAACCCACAGAGGCGACCTGTTCCAGGGGCACGCCGGTCTGGCGTTTGGTGGGGCGTTCTTCGCTTGCGCCGCCGCCGAGCTCATCATCTTCAGCGCCCACGGGCACATGAGCCAGGTCATCACGACCCAGGTAGCTCACCGCCAGTTCGCGGAATACATAGTCGAGGATAGAGGTGGAGTTCTTGATACTGTCATTGCCTTGCACCAGACCAGCAGGCTCAAACCGCGTGAAGGTAAAGGCATCAACATATTCTTCCAGGGGCACGCCATATTGCAGACCGAGAGAAATGGCGATGGCAAAATTGTTCATCATGGAACGGAAGGCAGCGCCTTCCTTGTGCATGTCGATGAAAATCTCGCCCAATTGGCCGTCTTCATATTCTCCTGTGCGGAGATAGACCTTGTGGCCACCGACAGTGGCTTTCTGCGTATAGCCCTTGCGCCGATGAGGCATCTTTTCACGATCATGGGCGCGCTTGACGATTTCCTTGACGATGGTCTTGGTCACCACTTTGGTGCGTTCCGTCATGGGGACATCAGTACCCAGAACATCCTCGGCATCCATCTCTTCGCCTTCGTCATCCAGCAATTGGGTGTTCAAAGGTTGGCTGAGTTTCGAGCCATCGCGATAAAGGGCGTTGGCCTTGATGCCCAGTTTCCAGGACAGCATGTAGGCTTGCTGACAATCTTCCACCGTTGCGTCATTCGGCATGTTGATGGTCTTGGAGATGGCACCGGAGATAAACGGCTGGCTTGCTGCCATCATGCGAATGTGGCTTTCCACAGACAGATAACGCTTGCCGATGCGGCCGCAAGGATTGGCACAATCAAAGACCGGCAGGTGCTCGTCTTTAAGGCCGGGTGCTTGTTCAAGGGTCATGGCACCGCAGACATAAAGATTGGCTTCGTCGATTTCTTCTTTCGAGAAACCAAGTGCTGCCAACATGTCAAACTCAAGATCGTCCAGAGCTGTCTTGTCGAGACCAAGGGTGTCCACGCAGAACTCTTCGCCCAGCGCATATTTGTTAAAGGCAAACCGAATATCAAACGCGGTGGCGAGGGAGCCTTCGATCGCCGCCACTTTTTCGTCGGTAAAGCCTTTGGCCTTCAGGCTGGCGGGGTTGATGCCTGGCGCACCAACCAATGTGCCATGGCCCACAGCATAAGAGATGATGCCGTCGGTTTCTTCTTCGGAATAGCCCAGATTGAGGAGCGCTTCGGGAACCGTGCGGTTGATGATCTTGAAGTATCCGCCGCCAGCAAGTTTCTTGAATTTTACTAGCGCAAAGTCAGGCTCGATGCCGGTGGTGTCACAATCCATGACCAGGCCGATGGTGCCGGTAGGGGCTATTACGGAAACCTGCGCATTGCGGAAGCCATGTTCGCCGCCCACGTCCAGGGCCAGATCCCAGGCGTTTTGCGCCATGGTGATAATGTCTGCCTGCGGACAATTTGCGATATCCAGCGGGACCGGCTTGATGTGCAGGTCTTCATAGCCTTCGTGCTCGCCAAAGGCAGCGCGGCGGTGATTGCGGATCACCCGCAACATATTGTCATCATTGAGCCAGTACTTATCGAAAGCACCCAGCTGCTTGGCCATCTCAGCGGAGGTGGCATAAGACGCACCTGTCATCAGGGCGGTGATGGCCCCGGTCAGCGCGCGGCCTTCGTCACTGTCGTAGGAAAGACCGGAAGCCATGAGCAAGCCGCCGATATTGGCAAAGCCCAGGCCAAGGGTGCGATAGTCATAAGACAGCTGTGCGATTTCCTTTGAGGGGAACTGGGCCATCAGAACAGAGATTTCCAGCACAATGGTCCACAGGCGCACGGCGTGGGTAAAGGCTTCGGTATCAAAGCTCTTGTCGTCGCGGCGGAAGGCCATGAGGTTCAGAGAGGCGAGATTGCAGGCGGTATCGTCCAGGAACATATATTCCGAACACGGATTAGATGCCTTGATCTCTCCACCGGCAGGGCAGGTGTGCCAGTCATTGATGGTGGTGTGATACTGCATGCCCGGATCAGCGCAGGCCCAGGCGGCGTAGCCAATCTTTTCCCACAGGTCGCGCGCTTTAAGTTCTTTGGCCACTTCGCCATTGGTGCGGAAAGTAAGATCCCAGTTGAGATCCTTTTCAACGGCGGCCAGGAAATCGTCTGTGACGCGCACGGAGTTATTGGAGTTCTGGCCGGAGACAGTGAGATAAGCGTCGCTATCCCAGTCGGTGTCATAAGTCGGCACGTCGATGTCGGTAAAGCCTTGGCGCGCGAATTGGATTACGCGCTGAATGTAGTTCTCAGGGATTTCTACGGCCTTGGCAGCTTTAATCTCGCGCTTAAGAGCCGGGTTCTTTTTCGCATTGAAGCAATCATCCCCGTCTGCGTCGCAATTGAGGCAGGCTTTCAGGATCAGCTTAAGGTGTTTGGCAAGGGCCTTGGAGCCAGTAACGAGAGCGGCGACTTTCTGTTCTTCGTGAACTTTCCAGTCAATGAAGGCTTCGATATCTGGGTGATCCACGTCCACGACCACCATCTTGGCGGCGCGGCGGGTGGTGCCGCCTGATTTGATCGCGCCGGCTGCCCGGTCGCCGATCTTGAGGAAGCTCATGAGGCCGGAAGACTTGCCACCACCGGAAAGAGGTTCCGCTTCGCCGCGCAGATGGGAGAAGTTAGAGCCCGTGCCCGAGCCATATTTAAACAGACGCGCCTCACGAACCCAAAGGTCCATGATCCCGCCTTCGTTCACCAGGTCATCAGAGATGCCCTGAATGAAGCAGGCATGAGGCTGAGGATGCTCATAGGAAGACTTGGAGGCCTCGAGCTTGCCGGTCACATGATTGACAAAGTGGTGACCCTGGCCGGGGCCATCAATGCCATAGGCCCAGTGAAGGCCAGTGTTGAACCATTGAGGGGAATTCGGCGCCGCCTTCTGGGTCGCCAGCATGAAGCGCATTTCGTCATAAAAGGCCTGTGCGTCATCTTCGGTGTCGAAATAACGGCCTTTCCAGCCCCAATAGGTCCAGGTGCCGGCCAGACGGTCAAAGACCTGAGTGGCGCTATGCTCTGAGGAATATTCCAGGTCATCAGCATCGGTATCGGCCACATGAGGCATCAGCCATTCGGGGACGCCGGGCTCATGATGAGCTTTCAGGTGAGAGGGCACGCCCGCTTTACGGAAATACTTCTGCGCAATGATGTCACAAGCAACCTGGCTCCAATCTGCGGGAACTTCCACGTCATCCAAATGGAAGACGACGGAGCCATCGGGGTTCCGGATCTCGCTGGTGGAGGTGCGAAATTCGATCCCCTCGTAGGGTGAATTTCCTTCGGTAGTAAAGCGACGTTCAATACGCATTTCTAAATGGCCCCTCAGTGGCTGTCCCTAGTCATTATCCGTCCCGCCTTGAAGACACACCTTTTCCGTTCACGGACCCGCTTTTCGCGGTTCGTGGTGTCCCAACTTTATGGTTTTTTTGGTTTCGACGCCGCGTTCTGCAGCCTCCCCAAAGCGGACAGCCAACATAGGCTGGTGAACCGGGGAACGCAATAGATTTTGTGTTCTTTTTTTAGGGTACCACTACATGTAGTGTTTTTCCCATCTTTAAAAGTGCCGTGGAGTCAATGGGTTAACCAATCACTCTTGAGATTGATGATTTTCAATCAACATATAGGGCCCCCAGGGAAAGTATTTTCAGCCCCCAACAATTTCTTAAGCGTGAGGCTCCTAAGATTTGTCTTAGCTGGGCGCTCTAAGCCCTTGGGAAGTCGTCAAATCAGTCGGTGCTAGACGTGTCACCATTGGAAAACATGCCGGTCCTTGTGGTCGATGATAATGCTCATGCATGTCGTCTGCTTTCGGCGATTCTGATCGCGGTGACACGGGCTGAAGTCAGGACGTGCAAAAGCCCAGAGGAAGCTTATGAACTGCTATCCTGGTGGCCACCTGGTCTCATCATCACAGACTTCAAAATGAGCCCTGTCGATGGTTTGGATTTTGCCCGGGAGCTGCGCGCGAACGACGCTCTGGGTTTCCAGTATAAAGCGATCTTGATGATGACCGCTGAAACCCCGAATCGTAAGCTGGTTGAGCGGGTTAGAGCCGCTGGCATAGACACAATGATAACTAAACCCATTGTCCCGGACACCCTCATTCGGCGAATGATATGGGCTGCAAAGCAAGCAAAAAGACGGGAACAAGAAGCCCTGGACGACGAATCAGGTATTTGGATGATTGGCTGATACTCAGCACATCGTTTGGTAGAATAGTGGGGCGTCCTTGCTGAACCTGTCTACAGTGCCGATCCTTGTGGTTGACGATGATATCCACGCCCGCAGCTTGCTTCTGACGGCGCTGCGGGGTGGGAGCGCCACCGAACTTAAAGCCTGCACCCAGCCTGATGAGGCGTATGAGCTGCTTCAGACCTGGAACGCGGGGCTGATCATCACTGAATATGGCCTCCAGCCCGTCGGCGGTGCCGAATTTGTCCGGACCTTGAGAAAAGACCCTCAACACAGGTTCCTTGCCAAACCCATCGTCATGATCACCAGCGAGGCCCCAAGCGCGTCTTTGGTCACCGAGATCAAGGAAGCCGGCGTCGATGCACTGGTCCCTCTGCCCATCATTCCGCAGGAGCTGTTCAAGCGCATGGAATGGGCGCTGAAGCAGGCTCGGCAGCGGGCTGAGAATGCCATTCTTGCCGCAAAGAAAGCCCAGCAGGCGCAGAGGGCCCAAAAGGTCCGACAAGCCCAACAGAAACCGCCGCCGCAAACTCAAAAAGCCAAGCAGGCCCAGCAAGCCCAGCAGGCAGAGAGCGCCAAGGCATCCTCGGGCGAAAAGCAAAAATCCTGGGGTATCGATTAACTCCTGGCTCTGGACGCCCATGGGTGCGAATGCGATAGTCCGCCACGCAATCAGGTGAGTCGCTGGCGTGGCACCTGAGAGCCTCAAGGTCTTGTTAGTGTGATAAGAATCGTCAGCAGCGAAAAAGGGATATGACGAAAGTGGTCTCGATAATCCGTTGGATATTTTCGTGGTGGAATGGCGCAACGCCAGGCACGCGATTTACCATTATGAAACGCGGGCAATTGGTTGGTTCCGATGAACGTGGTAATCGCTATTTCGAAGAAAAGAAGGCCCGCAAGGGTATGATCCGTCGTCGCTGGGTCATGTATGATGGCCTTGCCGAGGCCTCCAAGGTGCCGCCTGAATGGTATGGCTGGCTTCATCACATGGTGGATGTGCCGCCGAGCGAAGAGCCGCCAAAGCTTAAGCCCTGGGAACTGGAGCACCGGCCCAATATGACCGGCACGGATTTGGCTTATCGGCCTAAGGGCTCGCTGGCGGCAACAGGGAACCGACCTGCCGCAACAGGGGATTATGAAGCCTGGTCGCCGGAAAATGCGAACTAGGTAAAGCAGTTTGAGGAAGAATTACCCATGAAAGATCATCTGGTCGAAACACTGGTCGGAGCTGCCGTCATTGTTATTGCGGTTATGTTCCTTGGGTTTGCTTATGGCCAAACGGAGCAGACAAGCAGCGAGGGCTATACGCTGACGGCAAAGATTCAAAGTGCGGCCGGTATTTCTGTGGGTACGGACGTGCGCATTGCCGGCATCAAGGTGGGCACGGTAACGGGTACGCGTCTTGATCCCATCACCTACCGTGCCATCATCGAGTTTACAGTTGAAGAGGGCATTGAGTTGCCTGAAGACAGCTCCATGAGGGTTGCCATTGAAGGCATTTTGGGCGGTAATTTTATCTCCCTCAGCCCGGGGGGCGACTATGACAATTTGTTGAGCGATGGAGGCGAGATCGCCCACGCGCAGGGTTCCATTGATATTGTCGGCCTTATTCAACGGTTTGCCTTTGGCGGTGCTGATAGCAGCGACTAGTCTCGCCATACGACGGCCCCATTTTTTGGGTCTGTTCGATTGGGGCTCTATAGGCCAATGATTTTCTTGGGGACGTTTTAAGTGGCGCGGTT
Source organism: Alphaproteobacteria bacterium (assembly GCA_021774965.1). Classification (GTDB taxonomy): domain Bacteria; phylum Pseudomonadota; class Alphaproteobacteria; order JAJFIK01; family JAJFIK01; genus JAJFIK01. The sequence continues at coordinate 10,079 of JAJFIL010000211.1, read as the reverse complement.
TTTCATCAGCACAGTTCTGAGCTTGAGCGTCATCGCTGGCAGCGCAGCCTTGGCACAGGAAAGCGGGGTGGCGCCTGCCACCGAGGACCCGAAAGATGCGGCAACCGAAGAAGCTGCTCCCACGGTTCAGCCTTACCCCGACACCTATACAGACCCGTTCATGGACCCTTTCCTTGAGCCGCAGGAAGAGCCGTCTGTAGAAGAGCAGACGGATGATTTCTTCCGCAGCTTTGAAGACGAAGAGCCAGAGACAGATGTCTTGCTTGATGAAAGCGAGAACGGTGACGCACTATTGGATGATGCGCCATTGGACAACGCCTTACCGGATGACGCCTTTTTGGACGATGCGCTTGATGCGCAAGGCGATGGAGCGCTTGAAGCGCAGGGCGACGATGCAGTCCCTGCAGATCTCTTTGAAACAGACAGATTGAGTGAGCGCACCTCTGAGCCAGGCTTTGACCCAGAAGAGGAAGAGCTTGCGCCGGGCATGCCGGTTCCGGATGCCTTTGGCGTCTCGCGCATTGCTGTGATCCGTGGGCTGGATAAAATCACCGCCCGCGTTCGGGACGTAGAAGCACCCGTAGGGGTGCCGGTGATGTTTGAGAACTTTGAAATCCTTGTGCAAACCTGTCGCCGCCGCCCGCCGGAAGAAACGCCGGAGACCACCGCATTTGTTCAGATTACGGAACATCGCCAGGACGGAGATCTGGAGCCAGTGTTTTCCGGCTGGATGTTTGCATCGTCACCGTCACTTAATCCGGTGGAGCACCCAGTCTATGATGTCTGGCTGATTGACTGCAGAACCCTTTGACCATCTACGTGGCGGGGCAGGGTGAAGAAATCCGCTGACGTGGTCAGAGCCACTTCCAACATTTTATGGTATCGCTCCCGTGGGATTTCGACCACACCGAACTGCCGCAGGTGATCTGTTACGAACTGCGTGTCCAAAAGCTGGAAGCCGCCCACCGTGAGCCGGGCTACGAGATGGACCAGGGCAACCTTGCTGGCATCGGTTTCAAAGCTGACCATGCTTTCCCCAAAGAATGCACCGCCCAGGCGAACGCCATAGAGCCCGCCCGCAAGCTGCCCATTGCGCCAGCACTCGATGCTATGAGCAAGGCCTCTCTCGTGAAGATCTGTGTAAAGATCAATGATCTCCGGATTGATCCAGGTGCTGGGGCGACCAATGCGGGATTTGCCGCAAGCGCGCATCATGCCGGGAAAATCCAGATCCACATGGACCTCAAACGGGTCCTGCCGCACGGTGCGGGCAAGGCGAGAGGGAAGGTGAAAACCATCCAGCGGAAGGATGCCGCGATATTCAGGATCAACCCAGAACACCCGCTCCGCATCCGCGCTTTCGGCCATAGGGAAAATGCCCAAAGCGTAAGCTTTGATTACGTGCTCCGCTGTAAATTTATCAAGCGGTTGGGTCATCGTCTCGCAGTAAATCCTCCAGCCAGTGAATGTGATACTGCCCGTCGACAAAGTCAGGCTGGCTTAGAATTTCACTGAACAAGGGAATTGTAGTCTCAATTCCCGTAACCACAAACTCATTCAATGCCCGGCGCAAGCGCATGAGGCATTCATTGCGGCTTCGCCCATGGACCACCAGTTTGCCAATCAGGCTGTCGTAATGGGGCGGAATGGCATAACCGGCATAGACCGCTGAATCCACACGAACACCTAACCCACCGGGGGCGTGGTATTGGCTGATGGTGCCCGGCGAGGGTATGAATGTTTTAGCGTGCTCTGCATTGATGCGGCATTCAATGGCGTGGCCCTGGAAGGTAATATCTTCCTGAGTGTAGCCAAGCTTGCCCCCATCAGCGATACGGATCTGTTCCCGCACCAGATCAAGCCCGGTAATGGCTTCGGTCACAGGATGTTCGACCTGAAGACGGGTATTCATTTCGATGAAATAGAACTCGCCATCTTCATAGAGAAATTCCACCGTGCCCACACCAAGATACCCGAGTGTTTCAACCGCATTGGCAACGATGTTGCCGATGCGCGCGCGCGCTTCTTCGTTGAGAGCAGGGGAGGGTGCTTCTTCCAGAACTTTCTGGTTACGGCGCTGCAAGGAACAATCCCGCTCGCCCAAATGCACCACGTTGCCATAAGCGTCCGCAATGACCTGAATTTCAATGTGCCGCGGTCGGCCGAGGTATTTTTCGATATAGACCGTGTCATCCCCAAACGCCGCTTTTGCTTCGGCGCGCGCGGTTTGCAAAGCTTCGGCGAGGTCGTTTTCTGTCTCGGCCAGTTTCATGCCGCGGCCCCCGCCACCGGCAGAAGCTTTGACCAAAACCGGATAACCGATCTCGTGAGCCACCGCGATGGCGTCCACGTCATTGTCGATGCCGCCCTCGGAGCCCGGCACCACAGGGATGCCAGCGTCCTTGACTGCTTTCTTGGCTGCGATCTTATCGCCCATGAGACGAATATGATCCGCCGTCGGACCAATAAAGGCAATGTCATGAGCCGCAACGATATCGGCAAAGCGCGCATTCTCAGACAAAAAGCCATAGCCCGGATGGATGGCTTGGGCGCCGGTGATCTCTGCCGCTGCAATAATAGCAGGAATATTGAGATAGCTTTGTGCCGCAGGCGCAGGCCCGATGCAGACGCTTTCATCCGCCAGGCGCACATGCATGGCATCGGCATCTGCAGTGGAGTGCACCGCCACCGTCTGAATGCCCATTTCCTGGCACGCCCGGTGAATACGAAGAGCAATTTCTCCGCGGTTGGCGATGAGAACTTTTTCGAACATGGGAGAACTCTCTTCTTGTCTGGTGCTATTCGATCAGCAACAGAGGTTCGCCATATTCGACCGGCTGGCCGTCTGACACCATGATGCGTGATACGGTGCCCGACTTGGACGCCTGGATCGGGTTCATGGTCTTCATGGCCTCAACGATCAGAAGCGTTTGACCCGCCTGGACCCTGTCGCCTTCCAGCACAAAGGGCGCTGCCCCCGGCTCTGGCGCGGTATAGGCGGTGCCCACCATGGGGGAGGTCATAGCCCCCGGATGTGCCGCAAGATCAGCGATCTCTGACTTGGGCAACTCAGCGGGTGCTGCAACAGCTGCAGGAGCCGCCGCAACAGGTGCTGCCACGCCAACGCTTTGCATGGTGATGTTGCGCGCAACACGTAATCGCAAGCCTTCGGATTCAACTTCGATCTCGGTGAGATCAGTTTCTGTCAAAAGCCCTGCCAGATCTTTGATGAGATCACGGTCAATGGCGGGATGAAGCGCCTTGCCGTCTGATTTATTTTCGTCCGAACTCACCGGTTTCCTCCGTTGGCGGTTTTCCGCCTTCAATTTTTATCTTCAACTACCAAAACACGTCATTTCGCCAAGGCAACAAGACCCTCAAGAGCCAACAGGTAGCCAGAGGCACCCAGGCCGCAAATCACTCCCGAAGCTGCAGGGGACACAAACGAGGTGTGGCGGAACGCTTCACGCTTATAGGGGTTCGACAAGTGAACCTCTATGAGGGGTTTTTGAGCCGCAACAATGGCATCAAAAAGGCCAACCGAGGTGTGCGTATAGGCTGCTGCATTTAGAATGATCCCAGAAGATGCCTCCCGCGCCTCCTGGATCCAGGTGATCAACTCGCCTTCGCTGTTGGTTTGGCGAAAATCCACCAAAATGCCCAGCTCAACTGCCCGTTTGGCCACCATGGCTTCGATGTCGCCAAGGGTGTCCGTGCCATAGATCTCAGGCTCGCGGCTCCCCAATAGATTGAGGTTTGGGCCGTTCAAGACAAAGATGGGCAATGGTGCCGATAATGCGCTCGTGTTGGTCATGGCGGGTGTTATACTCTTGGGGGCGAGGCTTGCAACGTATCTGTCGATAATTGGTAATCATTCTTTCGCGATAAATCGGCGGTTTTTGGCCGATCATGGGAAAATATAGGAAAATGCGTAAGATTTTGTGGGGATTAGGGCTGATTTTGCTGATCGGCTATGGCGCGTGGCCCTATTTGACACTTTATCAGCTCGACACAGCTGTGGTGGACCAGGACGTAAAAGCGCTTGATAATTTGGTCGATTGGGAAAGCGTGGCCCAGGGGCTTGAGCAGGATCTGGAGGCGCTGTTTGAAGACGCTTATGATGCCAGCAGTGGTGCTGATGGCAGCGAGAACCCTCTGGACAGTCTGGCAGAGAACCTTTTGGGGATATTTGCCGATCTGATGATCGATCCCATTGTCAATTTCTACATGACCCCAAGCGGTCTGGCGTATCTCCTGAATACTCAAATAATCCTGGAAGACCCCTCAGAGGTTTTTGAGCAGGATTTCCCGTCTGAAGACACGTGGGCCGATCACATCTCCTTTGCCTTTTTCTCGGGCCCCACAACTTTTTTCGCAAATGCGGAATTTCCTGAAGGGCGGGCCAGCGAAAAAGATGCTAGAACCCATGACACCATGACCCTCGAGTTCCGTTTCCAGAATTTCCGTTGGCAGCTAACCCGTGTTCATTTGCCGCTGGACGACATCGGATAACCCCGCAGACTGACCTGATTTAATATGGCTATATCCATCACCCTCAACGGCGAAGCTCGCAACGTCAGCGCTCCCATGAGTGTGGCCAGTCTCCTGGCGGAGCTGGGGCTGAAGCCGGTGAAAATCGCGGTAGAGAGAAACCTCGCCATCGTGCCTCGTTCCACCTATGGCGAGGTGATTGTTGAAGACGGTGACCGATTGGAAATCGTCCATTTTATTGGAGGCGGATAATGATGACCACACAGACAAACGATGATCCCCTGATCATTGCCGGCAAGACCTATAATTCCCGCCTGATCATCGGCACCGGAAAATATGAGACCTATGCGGAAAATGCAGCAGCGCTTGAGGCGTCCGGCGCGGAGATCATTACCGTTGCTATTCGCCGGGTAAACTTGACCGACCCTGATCAGCCCATGTTGGTGGATTTCATCGACCCCAAGGACGTTATGTTCCTGCCCAACACCGCAGGGTGTTTCACCGGTGAAGATGCTGTCCGTACACTGAGGTTAGCGCGGGAAGCTGGCGGCTGGAACCTCGTCAAGCTCGAAGTGCTGGGCGACCAAAAAACGCTCTATCCAAACATGCCAGAGACGTTTCACGCGGCGGAACTTTTGCTGAAAGACGGCTTTGACGTGATGGTCTATTGCAACGATGACCCCATCGCCGCCAAAGCACTTGAAGACATGGGCTGTTGCGCCATCATGCCTTTGGGCGCACCCATTGGTTCGGGCCTGGGTATTCAAAACCCCATCAATATCCGCCTGATCATCGAAGGGGCCAATGTGCCCGTGCTGGTGGATGCGGGCGTGGGCACAGCATCAGATGCCGCCATCGCCATGGAGCTGGGCTGCGACGCCATCATCATGAACACCGCCATTGCAGGGGCCAAGGACCCGGTGCTGATGGCCTCAGCCATGAAACACGCCGTAATCGCCGGCCGTGAAGCTTACCTTGCAGGCCGCATGGCCAAGAAGCTCTATGCTGATCCTTCTTCGCCGCTGGGCGGTTTGATTTAGACGGCGTTTGCGGCATGCTTCATGCCGGGGTGCGTCAATAACAATAAATAGGGTAGTCATTCCGCGATTCATTTGCGGAATCTACTAAAGGCGCTGCGATTGAGATGGCTTGTTTCAAACCCACAGCTCCGCCACACCCCATCTTACCCTCTGATCATCTCCTAAATCCCGCGAATGAATCGCGGGATGACCATAGTTGAGGGGGCTGCAACGTATGCTGATGGTTTGGTCCGCCGGGCTGAGACCTCTTTGTTCTACCGCGCGCGGGCCTCTGCCATGTAGCCCCGGATTTCCTCTTCGTTGAAGCCCAGAACGACGCGTCCACCGACAATGAATGTCGGGGTTGAGTTGATCTGCATGGCTTGCGCAAATTGCAGGTTTGCATTTACGCGTTCAGCCAGAGAAGGGTCCGCCAGGTCTGCACGCAGCTGGTCCATGTCCATGCCGATGTTTTCGGCGATGGTAAAGATCACTTCATCGGTCAGGCGTTCGGCCACGGCCATGGCGGCGTGATGGTATGGGGCGTAAAGATCTTGTCTATCGGCAGCCAATGCCACTTGAGCGGCGCGGTGGGAACGCTCTCCCAGGATGGGCAGCTCGTAGTAGATCACTTTGATGTTGCCATCTGTGGAGATTAGTTCGTCGAACTCAGGCATGGCCCGGCGACAGTACCCGCATTCGTAATCAAAGAACTCGACGATAGTGACATCGCCATCAGGGTTGCCGCCGATCATGGAGGCAGGTGAGCTTTCAATCAGATTATAGTTGCGGGTGACGGCATCCTGCAGGCTGGACATTTCATCCTGCCGCGAGCGGGTTTCCAGAACGTAGAACGCCTCTTGCAAGATTTCGGGTTGCTCAACCAATGTGGTGCGAACCTGCGCGGCAAACTGTTCGTCGGTGAGAGCGCTGCCGTCCTCTTGGCCACCCCCAAGTACGATGCCGATGAGAACGCCAAGCAGTCCCGCCGTGATTACCACTCCAATTTGCAAAAATCGCATAATTTCCCCCGCCTGAATTTATCGCAGAAATTTTGATGATGTGATGAGTTGTTCAGTTACTTAGCGGCGAGTTCGCCGCCCGCGTCCATCTTCTGTCAAATACAGAATATCCATGGCACGATTCCATCGCACACTGTTTTCTTCCAGCTTGTCGCGCGCCCGAATGGCAAACTCGCGCGCCCGAGCCGTATCCCGCACTGCATAGTATTGCTCGGCCACCGCCAGATCCGCGCGGCCTTCGTCTCCCGTGCGTCCGTAGGCAATGGCCAGTTGATACCAGGCAAAGGAGCTGGTGTTGTCCCAAGCCACCGCGTATTGCAGATTTTGAATTGCTTCCTGATTAGCTGGCGTATCGCCGCCATCTTCTTCCATCGCCAAAAGTGCCTGGCCAAGGTTGATCCGAAGCAAAGAGATATCAGGGCGTATGGCCACCGCTTCGCGATGAACTTCAACGGATTCGGCAATTCGCCCGCTTTCAAAAAGGATCTGTCCGCGTAATTCCCGGAAGTAAGGATTGTTCGGCTCAATGGCGATCAGATAGTCAATTTGCTCCAAGGCTGCCTCAGAGCGTCCATCCCGGAAATAAGCAACACTGCGGGCATAGTGAGCGGGCAGGGAAGTATCGCTTGGCGGATAGCGCCGCATGACAATATCTGTGCGCTCCAGAAAGCCTCTGATTTTTGCTTGCACCATCTGAAAACGATGGACGCTTTCGTCGCTGTCCACCATGTCACGATATTCCGACGCGCCAACGCGCCGTTCCAAAAGCGCAATACGCTCGGGGTTCAGCGGGTGGGAACGCACGAAGGGGTCCTGATTGACGCCCAACATCGCTTCTTGATCCCGGAAGCGGTCAAAGAAGGCCAGAAGGCCGACACCGCTTTGTTGCGTGCCTTCAAGGTACGTCATGGCAGCCTGGTCCGCCGCGGATTCCTGAACACGGGAATAGGCAAGGAACTCTCCTTGGGCATAGGTCTGCCCGCCCATCATCACGGCCATGCCCGCTTCGGGCATGCCTGCAATCATAAGGCCCAGGCCGATGGCAGCACCGATGTAGGCAGGAACAGCAATACCGTCAGCCACTTCGCCCATACGCGCAAGGTGTCCGCCTGCAATGTGCCCGGATTCGTGGGCCATCACGCCGATCAGCTCATTGGGTGTATCGGACGCGAGGATGAGTCCTGTGTGAATGAACATGTTCTGGCCCCCGGCGACGAAGGCGTTCAGAGTCGGGTCATTGACCACATACATATTGATGGATTGTGGGTTGAGCCCGGCAGCCACATAGAGGGGGTTTGCATATTCTCGCAGCAACTCTTCGATCTCAGCGTCCCGGATCGTTCTTTGAGCAAAGGCCTCTGGGGCAAAAGCTGTGACAGCAATCAGGAATATCCCAAGGGCCGCAAGTCCCGCCAGCCCGCGAGCTTTAAGTTCCTGGGTGAAATCCTGGACGAATTTTGTCATGAACTCGCTACGCTCCGTTGCCGCTGACCACCCTAACTCGAGGTCACCATACGCGATTTTTCACGCCGTTGCACTCACATGTGGGTCAGAACCTGTTTATCCATTGGATTCACGTGCTAAAAAGGTTAATCCGTCGCTCTTTTTCGGCTATAGCCATAGCCGAGCGCCCCACATGCTGCTAAATACCAGCCTCGCTGCCTCCAACCCAACCAACGAGGGTGGCGGGCCGCCCCCATGAGCGCCGAATGCGAGCGCGGGATGAGGGGGTGAAACGAACAAGAAGGACAGGTGAATGCTGCGCGGCATCCTGAATGTAACCAGACAAACCAAGGCCGGAAAAATCCTGGCTCTTAGCTTTGTGTCATCTTTTCTGATCAGTTGCGGGACCTCTCTGGGCCCTGTGGCCATCCCTGATGCACCTAATTTGTCGTTGCCGGGGTTTTCAGCGCCCAGCTTGGCCAGTTTTGGCGTGGGCCAACGCAGCACCGAATCCTCTGGCGTCATTGCCGCTCCGGGCACCGAGTGGGGCTTTATCAATGAAGCCAGTGACGAGTATCTGGGCCTTGTGGTGGCAGACGAGCCTCGCGCAGCCCTTATGGCGCGCCGTATTCTGGCAGATGGCGGTACCGCTGCTGATGCCGCAGCGGCTCTGTTTTTCACCCTGACGGCAACCAACCCCGCTGCAGCCTCCCTTGGCGCAGGCGGTGTTTGCCTGGTTCATGATGCCCGCACTGGGGTTGCTCAAAGTGTTGACTTCCTGCCGCGCGCGCCGCGGCAAAGCGGCCCCATTGCTGTTCCCGGCGCTGTTCGTGGACTGGCGTATATCCAATCAGAATATGGCCGTCTTAGCTGGGAAGATGTGGTCTCCCCCTCCCAAGCCATTGCCGATCGTCACCCGATGTCCGCGACTCTGGCGCGCCGGGTTGATGTCTCCAATGGCCCTGCTGCCTCTAACAGCCGTTTGCGCCGTGTCTTTGCGGATCGGACAGGGGCACCTTTGAGCGAAGGGGATGTGCTGGCTCAATCTGATCTGGCAGGCACCCTTGGTATTATCGCTAATCGCGGCCCGCAGGATCTCTATACCGGCGAGCTCGCCTATCGCTTTGTGGAAGAAGCCGCCGAAGTCGGTGGCACGTTGACTACTTTTGATATGCAATCCTACAGCCCCAATATTCTGACCGCACAGGTGGTTGAGCTTCCTGGCGAAGTGGCTTTCGTGCCAGCCGGGGCAACGGGGGCAGGCTTTTTCTTCCCTGAGTTGGCGCAGAAATCATTACGCGGGCTTCCTTCCAATCCAATGCCTGGCCAACCTGGCGTGAATGAAATCCGTCAGGACGCCTTGGATGTTCTCGGCGAAAGCGGGATCACCGGGACGTTGCCAGCCGATTATGGCTCTACGTCCTTTGCGATAACCGATGCAACGGGCCTTACTGTTGTGTGCGGCCTGACCATGAACGGCGCGTTCGGCTCGGGCATCATGGGGCGCTCGACAGGTTTGATCTATGCCCGTTCACCGAACAATATTGAATATGGTCTTTCTGGTGCGTTCCTAACGCCCATTATCACCACCAACATGCAGGCCAATCGGCTTCATGTGGCTGCTGCCGGATCAGGCGGTCCTGCCGCTGCCGCTTCGTTGCTTTACACCGCAATGAATGCTCGGACAGTTGGCCTTGAACAAGCGCTCAGCACCAATGGTTCGGGCGTCTCTGATACGGTCAACGCGATTTCCTGTGGCCGCGAAGAGGGAGATGCGGGCCGTGTTTGCCGCATCGGCGTAGACCCCCGCGGCTCCGGTCTGGGTGCCGAGGCGCTGGACTAGTCAGCCCGGATCTAGTTTTTCACTTGGGCTTCCTGCAAACGAGTTGCTTGCGAGTGTCTCTGCGTCAGCACGCTACTCGGCGTCATTCCGGGACTTGATCCACTACTGTCCGGTTTAACTTGGCAGGTTATACTTCGAGTGCTGTAGTTCTTTGGGAACGATGCAGATTGTGAAAACTGAGACTCTGTTCTCAAATGTGCCCCAACGGTGGCTTGCCACCCCCACCCGGCGCGCTTCGCTTGCCGACCTCCCCCGTCCCAA
>JAJFIL010000022.1 GCA_021774965.1 Alphaproteobacteria bacterium | reverse complement strand
CAGCAAAGTGCCTCGGCACCACTTCATCTATTCATATCCTCCAGGGCGCTCGACAAGCTCGACCGCCGAATTGATCAAATAGATTGGTTGATCCACCGGTAGACAGGTCCAGTCTTGAGTTCGATCAGGATTTTGTGCGAGGTTGAAGCATTCCTCATCCATGACAAACTGCCCGGATGCTCTCACCATATCTCGATTTCGGAAACCGCGATCGAGTCCGGTTACATATGGCATGTCAATAAAGAGAAATGTATCGAACATCGACTGGTCTGCGAGCGCGGGAGGATAAATTGCCATGGCCTGGTATTCGACATTGATGAGCCCCTCAGTGCAGATTTGTTGCCCATGATAGTCTTGCGGAGTTTCGTAGAGGGTCTCAATATCGACCTCAATGCAACTGATGCTTGTGAGATTGCTATCCGTTCCAGAAACCGAGTTGTCTTTAAAGGAGCAAGCAACAAGCGTGCTCCCAAAGAGTACAATATAGAGCCAGATTCTGACGGTATTCATCTTCCCCTCCAATTACCCCAAAGGTCTACAATCTCCCCAGTCGGGTTTTTGATGATGATAGGCCCAATGCGGCTGGTGCCGTATTTGTCCTTGCCACTACTTGAGGTCTTTGGATATTTACTCCGTGTACTGCCTGGTTTGCCATAGGCGCTGGGCTTGCTGCCGGTGCTGCGCGGCTTGCCAAAGGATCTCGGCTTGCCATAGGTGCTCTTCTTCTGGCCGAAGCGATCATATGGCCCGATAGGGCGGTCGAACACTTTTGCAAATGTGTCGAGCAAGGTCTTTCCTTCAAATTCCATGTCGGTGTCTCCTTTGTTTCCGGGCAAATGCGGAATGAGCGGAGACACAGCCTAAGGGCGCAAGGCACCCCCGGGGATAACTAAAGATAGTGTGAGGGCTAATTGCGTCCTTGTCCAGCGAAACAAGAACAAAAGAGCAACAAACATGCAGGCTTGGCTCCGAAGGAGCATGAGCCAACGCCCGCTCATCGGTCCAGATATTCGATTTCCAAAATGTCTAGCTCCATGGTTGGTTTGCATTCCATAGGATTGTCGGGGTTAGGAGAGGGGCTGGGAATGCCAAGGTGGAAACACTCCTCCCAGGTGTTGAAATACCCGATGAAGTTGATTGGCATCGCCTCAAATTCCAAAGGGCCGGAAGGCTCATAGGGAAGATCAAGGATAGTGATGGGTCCAAACGCCAATTTGGAGATACCGGCCTCATTCTCAGGCCAAAGTTCTGATTGATGATAATATCCACGTTCATTCCATCGGGCCGTCGCCAAACCGCTGCTGCAAATCATCTGGCTGTCAAAGGATGCGGGATCGGCCAGCAATTGTTCCAATTCCACTTCGACGCAAGCCTGGCGGGGTGTAAGCCGGTTTTGCCAATCTCCCTCATAATTCAGTGGCACCAAAAGGGTGTCCAGATCCTGCCGGGCGATGCGTCCCTCGGTGCAGCGCTTCGATAAACCCCAGTCCGGCTGAAATGCTGACAGGGCTATCAATACCTGCTCGACCCTCAGGCGGGTTAATGGACACGGTTTCATAGCCCACAAAAATTGCTCCTGTCGTGCAGACTAGTTGGCCTGCATGAGCCAAGGGATTTTCCAGAAGTGACCTCACGGAGACTTCTCGGCAAGGAAGATCGCCCTCTATCGGTGTCCCCTCTGCAGAAGTGCCATCTGCGGAAGGATCGGCACAAGCGGTTATTGCAAAACAAAAAACGAGAGCAAGAAATTTCACATTGTGGTTTTTCATAGTCCATTACCCAAAAATTGCGTCTCATTTGACGACCCTGAGAGACTACAGGGTTATCTGCCCATGCTGAATTGCCGATAGTTCCTCCGCGTATGGGCCTTAGGCGCAGTGCTTTATGGTCCTAGTTGGGATCAGCTTCATGGGCGATTATTTGGATGCCGTCGCCGAAATTTGGGTGCGAGGCAATTGCCTCAAGAGAGCTGCCTGCTGCATCTTCCACACAGACGTCAACCGTGGAGAGTTGGTCCGCAATTGTATAAATTGCACCTGTCTCAAGTACGAGACCATCGGCGACTAGAAACGCATCGTGCATGAAAACCCCCATGGGTTCATTTCCGCTGTGCTCCTGGTTAGCCCGAACCAAACAAGGGTGGTCGTTCCAAGCTATGATCTTTCCTTCTGTGCAAATGCATTGATTGGAAAATCGATTGGGGTTCTCATAGATTTCGTCAAGTTCAACGAACTGGCACAATGATCTGAGGTCCACTCTGCTGAGGAAAGTAATTGTACTTTCTCTGATCTATCCGGGGTTGACGCCACCGATGCAGAACCGCGCAATTTCGTCGCAACCTTCATTGACGTAAAAAATTCCGCGTATGGAGACACGGTCTCCGGTACGCAAACCTTGGTGAAGGGCATCCGCCATTGAAATTCCCAGGGTAATATCGTTCTCAGATATTTCAATATTGTTGGACCCCTGTGATTATATCGCCATGGCCTCAAACTCCACCTGCATGAAACCTTCAGTACAAATTTCCTGCTCAATAAAGGGATAAGGATCATCAATTAGCGCCTGCAACTTGACATGTTGGCATCCATTCCCGTTCTATTCAGTTGAGGGAGCTGACGGGGAGGGCTTGCAGCTTGAAGTCGCAACCGCAAAAATTAGTAGGAAGACGACACGCATCCCAAACTTGGAAACAATGTGCATTTTCTACCTTCCATTCTACGGTTGCGAATAGTGATACATCGCCAAATTAACGACGTTGACGTCGTAGCCACCTTTGATACTCATGACTGGATGTCAGGGGCCGGTTCCTGCTTAGCGCTCCAAATACTCGATTTCGGCCACACTCATGTTCAGCGGTATATTGACCGGTGGACAATAGGCATCTGCTTCGAACCTAGTGGATAATTCATCAAAGGTAAGCTCGTCTGATCTGCAAAGACGGCGCGCGCGCACGAGCCCAGCCACTCGGACCCTTTCCCCCGGACCCTCGTAAATTAAATCTTCATTTGGAAAAATGAAATCGACGTCCAGTCTTGATCTTGCTGCCTGAAAAGGATCGTAGGATTGATTGGGTAAGATGAAATTTCGGATGCCATCGGTACTGTCATGCTTGATAAATCCTTCCGTGCATATGACCTGATCAGCATACGACAGCGGTGATTCATAGAGTTGACCAACTTCCACATGAAGACAGGTTTCGTTGATCGGCTGGCGTTCCAGAACCACAATCTCGAACAAGCTCACATAGTTGCCGTCTAGTTCACCCGCAATGGAAACGAGATCACCGGGCAGCATGTTCCAATCTTCCGGGTCAAGAAACAGCTCATTGATCTCCAGAGCTTTGGTTACGTTAAACTCCCCGGTGGTGTTTTCTGCAACGACGTAGAGTTCTGCGTCGCGAATCGCAATTCTACCACGAGCACAAATGACCGATCGGGTAAAATCGTCTGGGTCAAGATCAAAGGTATTGAGATCAATGTGTTCACAAACACCCCGGGGAGGATCGCGCTTGATAAATTCAATGCTGGTTTGACTGAGATAGCCCATACGAGAAGGTATGCAGAATGTTTCTTCTGTCCTACCAATCGGGGGATCCTCTGGAAAGCAATCAAGATTGATTGAGAAATGGCCTTCGACATCCACCCAATCCCTATTTCGAAAATTGCGATCAAGCGCTTCCGAAACGGACATGCCAATGTAGAGGTTCATGGAGGTGTCTGAATATGGATTGCTCTGATGCGACGGGGGGTAGATCTTCATGCCTTCGAATTCGACATTGATCATTGCTTCGGTACAAATCTTCGTTTCATTATAGTCGTGAGGGTTTGCGAAAAGGTCTTCGATTCCAACTCGAAGGCATGCGACCACCTCTGTATTTGTGTTTTCTACAGAGGTGGTCGGTTGTGAGCAGGCCACGAGATTGCCAAGAAACAAAAGAGTGAGAATGCTTGAAGTTCTATAATTCATGTTCAACCTTCACTTCTCCTGATCCGCGGAGCGACAATTCGACTAACCAGTGGTTTATCGGCCTCTCCAATTTCCCCATACAGCAACGGCCGTTCCATCGGGACTTCTGATGATCACAGGCCCCCAAACCAAGAGGCCAGTATCCGCAGAATTCAAATTACTTTCACCACTTCCAGCCTCTTCAATCGTATTGGCATCATCAATGTTTTGGTAGGTTGATATTGGATGCCGACCCGATGGACGGCGTGCTTTTGGGTGTGTGTGCGCCGTGCACATCATAATCTTATTTGGGTCTCGAATTACGGCCTCTGCGTCAAAGCGCCATTGGGTGGCGACACTTGTTCCACTCCTTCTATCTACCCGTTGACCGCCAGACTGCGACGGTGGAAGGTCATACACTTGGCCATCTCGCAAGTCATAATAGACAATGATCCCTTTCTCGCCGGCGCCCTGTCGGACGGTGTGTCTTCGAACTACTGTTTTGGCCAGGGAAACGGCTCTGACGCGCCCGCGTGCGATGGCTTGAGGGTTGGTGTGCGGGTTTTCTGCTTCCCCATCATCACTAATCGTCTTTGGCCCATAGCGGTTGTTGCCGTATTTGTCTTTTCCGCTACTTGAAGTCTTGGGGTATTTACTCCGTGTACTTCTTGGTTTGCCATAGGTGCTGGGCTTGCCGCCGTAATTGCGCGGCTTGCCGTAAGAGCTGGGCTTGGCATAGGTGCTCTTCTTGTTGCCCAGCCGGTCATAGGGGCCAATGGGGCGGTCGAACACTTTTGCAAATGTATCGAGCAAGGTCTTTCCTTCAAATTCCATTTCTGCGTCTCCTTTGTCTGCCGGCAAAATGCGGTCAAAGCGGAGACTCAGCCTAAGGGCGCAAGGCACCCCCGAGGATAACTAAAGAGAGTGTGAGGGCTAATCACGGTTCTGTCCAGCAAAATCGAGAACAAAACAGCAACAATGGAGGGTGAGTTGCATTATCGGGCTAGGCGAGAAGCGGCGAAGCAGCTATTTTCACGGACCATCGCACAAGCCTCTAGAATCGGCAGTTAAGCTGACAAAACAGGGCACTCTAGCTGAGGAAACAACCATCAATGGCCGCTGCTAAAAAAGCTGCATCCCCTAAAGCTGCCTCGCGTCGCCGGGCCAAGCCGCCTGCGCCAAAGGACGATTTGCTCAAATACTATCGCGACATGCTGCTCATCCGCCGGTTCGAGGAAAAAGCCGGGCAGATGTACGGCCAGGGGCTCATTGGCGGCTTCTGTCATTTATACATCGGCCAAGAGGCGGTGATCGTGGGGCTTGAGGCTGCCATGGAGGAAGGCGATCAGATCATCACCGGCTATCGCGACCATGGGCACATGCTGGCCATGGGCATGGAAGCGCGCGGGGTGATGGCAGAACTGACCGGGCGGGAAGGGGGCTATTCCCGCGGCAAGGGCGGCTCCATGCATATGTTCAGTGCAGAGAAGAACTTCTTCGGCGGCCACGGCATTGTGGGCGCACAAGTGCCCATCGGCACGGGGCTGGCCTTTTCCAACCAGTATAACGGCAGCGACCGGGTCAGCTTTGCCTTCTTCGGCGATGGCGCCTCTAACCAGGGCCAGGTGTTTGAGGCCATGAACATGGCAGCCCTGTGGAAGCTGCCGGTGGTCTATGTGATCGAGAATAATCAATATGCCATGGGTACGGCGGTAACGCGGGCCACGGCTGAAACGCATCTTTACCGCCGAGGCGCTGCCTTCAACATTCCGGGCGAGGAAGTGGACGGCATGGACGTGCTGGCCGTGAAAGAGGCGGGCGAGATGGCCATTGCTCATGCCCGCAAGGGCGAGGGCCCCATGGTCTTGGAGATGAAGACCTATCGCTATCGGGGGCATTCTATGTCCGACCCGGCGAAATACCGCTCCCGCGAGGAAGTGCAGGACATGCGCGAACATCATGATCCCATCGAGCATGTAAAGAAAATCCTGCTGGACCATTCCTTTACGACGGAAGAAGACCTCAAAGCCATGGACAAGGAAATCCGCGCCGAAGTTGCCGACGCTGCGGACTTTGCCCAAAGCTCGCCAGAGCCTGAGTTGAGTGAGCTGTATACTGACGTTCTGGCGGAGAGCTAGAATGTCAGTGCGTGTTGCGTCGTTTGCGTGAAACATGAGGGGCCGGGGAAGGCCTTTGCGGCCCATGGGGCCAAAACAGACCAAGGAACGATAACATGCCTATAGAACTTTCGATGCTTGCCCTTACTGTGGTTTGGCTATTTGTGATGATTATGGTGACCGCGATGTTGAACATCGGTCAACAATCGGTTGGGGTGCTTGTGGGACCTCGGGACAATCTGCCTGAGCCATCCGGGCTGGTGGCGCGCGGCAAACGGGCGACTGCGAACCTTGTTGAAGGGTTGATTATGTTTGCCCCGTTCGTGCTGATCCTTGCGGTGCAAGACGGCTTCACGGCTCAGTCTGCTATGGGCGCACAGCTTTTCTTCTATAGCCGAATTGGCCATGGCCTTTTGTATTTTGCTGGTGTGCCCTGGTTGCGGTCAATTGTCTGGATGGTTGGCATCGTGGGGACCATCATGGTCGCTCTGCCGGTTCTATTCTGAGTTTCATGCGCACCAAGGTCGTGAACTAAGGACGTTTGTTCAGTATGCCTACAGAAATTCTCATGCCAGCGCTTTCTCCCACCATGGAAGAGGGCACCCTTGCCAAGTGGTTGGTGAAGGAAGGTGACAGCGTTACCTCTGGCGATATCATTGCCGAGATTGAAACGGACAAGGCCACCATGGAAGTGGAGGCCGTGGACGAAGGCACTGTGGGCAAGCTCCTCGTCGAGGAAGGCACCGAGGGGGTGAAAGTCAACGCCCCCATCGCGGTCATCTTGGAAGAGGGTGAGGGCATGAGTGACTACAATGAGACAGGCGCAGGGGCAGCAATTGCCGCTCCTGCACCTGCACCTGCTCCAACACCGGTTGCCGAGGTCCCCGTAGCTGAAGCACCTGTTTCCGCGCCGGCACCAGCCATGAGTGCCGCGCGTATGGAGCCGCCTGTTCTTGAACTTGCGGCGGACCCGGACATTCCGGCAGGAACCAAAATGGTCTCCCTGACCGTGCGCGAAGCCTTGCGCGATGCCATGGCCGAAGAGATGCGCCGGGATGAAACCGTGTTCGTCATGGGCGAGGAAGTGGCCCACTATCAAGGGGCTTACAAAGTCACCCAAGGCCTGCTGGATGAGTTTGGCGAGCGGCGCGTGGTGGATACTCCGATCACGGAACATGGCTTTGCCGGTCTGGGTGTGGGGGCGGCCTTTGGCGGGCTGAAACCCATCGTCGAGTTCATGACGTTCAATTTCGCCATGCAGGCCATCGATCACATCATCAACTCTGCGGCCAAGACGCGCTATATGTCCGGCGGGCAGATGGGATGTCCCATTGTGTTCCGGGGCCCCAACGGGGCAGCCTCCCGCGTGGGCGCGCAACACAGCCAGGATTATTCCAGTTGGTACGCCCATGTGCCGGGGCTCAAGGTTGTCGCCCCTTGGAACGCAGCGGATGCGAAGGGGCTTTTGAAAGCTGCCATCCGCGACCCCAATCCCGTGGTCTTTCTTGAAAACGAGATCATGTACGGTAAAAGCTTTGATGTGCCCAAGCTGGATGATTATGTCTTACCCATTGGTGCGGCAAAGGTTGTTCGTCAGGGTGCGGACGTAACTCTCGTCTCTCATAGCCGAGGCATGGAGTATACGCTTGAGGCGGCAGCGGCTCTGGCGGCAGAAGGTATCAATGCAGAGGTCATCGACCTGCGCTCTCTTCGTCCGCTTGATACGGCAACTGTGATCGCTTCGGTGAAGAAGACCAATCGCTGTGTGACAATCGAGGAAGGCTGGGCCACCTGCGGTGTAGGGGCTGAAATCTCCGCCACGTTGATGACTGACGCCTTTGACTATCTGGATGCTCCCGTCATGCGCGTCTCTTCAAAGGACGTACCGCTGCCCTATGCGGCCAACCTTGAAAAACTCGCTTTTCCGCAGGTTGCTGATATTATTGCTGCGGCGAAGGCGGTGACCTACAGGGGATAAGCTATGAGCAATTTGTTAAAAATCATTTCAGTGGGAATGTTCGCGAGCATGCTTTGCGGCGGTGCGGCGTGGGCTCAAGATGATCCAAG